>JAPLJG010000120.1:4861-57936 GCA_026388735.1 Deltaproteobacteria bacterium | reverse complement strand
GCGGACAGCTTTTGCACCGGCAGCAGCATCATGCCCCAGAAAAAAAACCCGGATATCCCCGAGCTGATCCGGGGCAAGAGCGGCCGGGTGGTGGGCAATCTCATGAGCCTGCTCATGCTGCTCAAGGGCCTGCCCATGACCTACAACCGCGACCTCCAGGAAGACAAGGAGCCACTCTTTGACACGGTAGACACGGTTTCCCAGTCCGTGGCGATCATGGCCCAACTGCTGGCCAACCTCACGTTCAACGAGGCCCGGCTGGCCAAAGGCCTTGGCGGCGGCTACATGACCGCCACCGACCTGGCGGATTATCTGGTGCTGAAAGGCATTCCCTTCCGCCAGGCCCACGCCATTGTCGGCCGCACCGTGGCGTATGCCATCGGTAAGGGCAAGGAGCTCACCGAGCTGAAGCTGGCGGAGCTGAAAAAATTCTCCGAGGTCATCGAGGCCGATGTGTTCAAGGTGCTCTCCATCGAGGGCTCGGTCAAGAGCCGGGTATCCCTGGGCGGCACCTCGGGCAAGATGGTGGCCAAGGCTCTGAAACAGGCGGAAAAAGCGTTGGGGATTAAGCCATGAGGTTGAAATCGATGGGCAGGCACATCCTTGTTTTGGCCTTGGCAATGGTTTTCGCCGCCGGTTTGGCGGGTTGCGGCAAGAAGACCCGGCCTGTGCCGCCCGATACCGTAATGCCCGCGCCCATCACCGATCTGCGCTATAATCTTGACGAAAAAGGGGTGGAGCTCTCCTGGTCCTATCCCCGGTCAACCGTGGAGGGCGACCGGTTGCCGTACCGGATCGAGAAATTTGAACTGCTGCGGGCCGTTATCCCCATCAAGGACTACTGCCCTGACTGCCCCATTCCCTTTGGGCCTTCCATCGAGATCACGGCGGAAAGCAGTGACAAGGGCAGGGTTTCCTACCAGGAGACCCTGTTGCGCCCCAATCACCGCTATGTGTACCGGGTGCGCAGTAAGGCGGGCTGGTTTGTCAGCAGCGATGACTCGAACACCGTTTCGGTGGTCTGGGATACCCCGCTCCTGGCGCCGACAAATTTCAGGATTGAGGAAGGGGACAAGGCTCTCACCCTGCGCTGGCAGAAGCCTACAGGTCTGCTCGATGGGACAACCGTTTCCGACCCCATCCGCTATCAGGTTTCCCGCTCAACCGACAGCGGCGAAACGTTTAGCGAGATGCCGGGTGAGCTGATCGAGGGGTTAGTCTATACGGACAAGGGCCTGCGGAATAGCAAGCCATACCTGTATAAGGTACGGGCCATGCGGCTGCATGATGGAACTGTGGCGGCCGGTATGGCAAGCCCGACCGTAAGCGCCACCCCGCGGGATCTCACACCCCCGGCGCCACCCCAGAAGGTGCGGATCGCGGTTACCGGCGAGGGGATCAAGGTTCTCTGGGAGACGGTTGCCGAGCCCGATCTGGCGGGTTTCCGCATCTACCGCCGCGCAGCCCACAACCCGACCCCGGAACGCATCGGCGAGGTTGGCGGGGCAGGTCTTTCTTTCCTGGATACGAAACCTCCCAAGGGCAGAGGCGTCTGGTATTACTCGGTCACTGCCTTTGACCAGGCCAAGCCACCCAACGAAAGCACGTCTTCCATGGAAGCCACGTACAGCGAAGAATGAAGAATTGAGATAACGAACCATGCATGACTTTCAGTACAAAAATGACACCCTCTATTGCGAGGATATTGCCGTGGCGAAGGTGGCAGAGGCGGTGGGCACCCCGTTCTATCTATACAGCGCCGCCACTCTGACCCGGCATTTTACCGCCTTTGACCAGGCCTTTGCCGACATCCCCCATATTACCTGCTTTGCGGCCAAGTCCTGCGCCAACATCGCCATTCTCCGCCTTTTCGCGTCCCTTGGCAGCGGCACGGACATCGTTTCCGGCGGCGAGTTGTTCCGGGCGCGCACCGCCGGGGTTGATCCCGGCAAGATCGTCTATTCCGGGGTGGGCAAAACCGCAGCGGAGATCCGTACGGCCCTGGAATCCGGTATCCTCATGCTCAATGTGGAGTCCGAGCAGGAGCTGGCCGTGATCCAAGAGGTAGCGGCAGGGTTGGGGCTCAAGGCCCCGGTCTCCTTCCGGGTGAATCCGGACGTGGACCCCAAGACCCATGCCTATATCTCCACCGGCCTAGCCAAGAACAAGTTCGGCATCCCCATCGGCGAGGCGTTGCGGGTGTATCTGGCGGCCAGCAAGATGGCCAATATTGAAATCAAGGGGGTGAGCTGCCACATTGGCTCACAGCTCACTTTAGTTTCACCCTTTGTCGAATCCCTGGCCAAGGTAAAGGGCTTCATCGCCCAACTGGCCGAGCAGGGGATCGCCATCACCCATCTCGACCTGGGCGGGGGCCTCGGCATCCGCTACAACGCCGAGGAGCCGCCGTTGCCATCCGAGTATGCCCAGGCCATCAAGCAGGAACTGGGTGGCCTGAACTGCACCCTGATCCTCGAACCGGGCCGGGTACTGGTGGGCAACGCCGGGGCGCTGGTGACCAAGGTGCTGTACACCAAGGAAGGCCTCAAAAAATTCATCATCGTCGACGCTGGGATGAACGACCTGGCCCGACCCAGCCTCTACGACGCCTTCCATCACATCCAGGCCGTGGAACGCCCCGGCCGAGAACAGGCAGTAGCCGATGTGGTGGGGCCGATCTGTGAAACCGGCGATTTTCTTGCCCGCGAAAGGCTGATGCCCAACGTGGAAGCCAACGAGCTGCTGGCCGTGATGAGCGCCGGGGCCTATGGGTTTTCCATGTCTTCCAACTACAACTCCCGGCCCCGGGTGGCCGAGGTGCTGGTGCATGGCGGTGCTTTTCATGTGATCCGGGCCAGGGAAACCTATGAAACCCTAATCCAGGGGGAAAGCATCCCGGAATTCCTTAAGCAGCAGGGCGCATGAGCATGCAGTTTCCTATTGAATTCACCAAGATGAGCGGCACCGGCAATGACTTCATCCTCATTGACCACCGCACCCCGTTTCTGGCCGAGGAAGAGATGCCCGCCTTTGCCAGGGCGGTGTGCGAGCGGAGGGTTTCCGTGGGCGCGGACGGCCTGATCTTCATCGAAAACAGCACGACTGCTGATTTCCGCTGGCAGTTCTTAAACGGTGACGGCAGCTGGGCCGAGATGTGCGGCAACGGTGCCCGCTGCGCCGCCCGCTTTGCCCATGACCGGGGTATCGCCCCGGCGCGGATGCGCTTTGAAACCGTGGCCGGAATCATTGAGGCCGAGGTGACAGGCCAATCGGTCAAGCTCAAGATGACCGCGCCCACCGGCCTCCGGCTGCAGGAGAAGCTCATGGTCAACGGCCGGGAGCAGATGGTGCATAGCCTCAACACCGGGGTGCCCCACGCCGTGCTCTTCATGGAAGACATTACGCAAGCGCCGGTGCTGGAGTCGGGCAGACTGATCCGCTTCCACGAACATTTCCAGCCAGCCGGGACCAACGTCAATTTCGTGCAGCAGCAGACGGGCAACGGACTGATCGTCCGCACCTACGAGCGCGGGGTCGAAGGGGAAACCCTGGCCTGCGGCACCGGAGCCGTAGCCGCAGCCATCATCGCCGGGCTTCTTGGCCAGGTTCGACCGCCGGTGACGGTAACTACCTCGGGGGGCGAGCAGTTGACCATCCATTACTCCCTCGCCGGGCAGGAGATTGCCGACGTCTTTCTGGAAGGACCGGCCAATTTTATCTACGAGGGTCGGCTACACACCGAAGCACTGAGAATGAAATCGTAAGGGAGCAACTCCCTTTTTTTGCCTTTGAGAGTAGACAGGAGGAAGTTATGAATAAGTTTCGCGGAGCCTTTGTCGCCATCGTCACCCCGTTCATTGATGGCAAGCTAGATGAGCAGGGGTTGCAGGATCTCATCGAGTTTCAGATAGCGGGCGGGACCCATGGCATTGTCCCCTGCGGCACCACTGGCGAATCCGCCACCATGAGCCATGCCGAGCACCGCCGGGTCGTGGAGCTGACCGTCAAAACCGTGGCTGGCCGGGTGCTGGTGCTGGCCGGAACCGGCTCCAACAGCACCAGCGAATCCATCGAGCTGACCCGCGCAGCCAAGGAGGCCGGGGCGGATGGCGCCCTGATGATCACCCCGTACTACAACAAGCCGTCCCAGGAAGGGCTCTTTCAGCACTTCAAGGCAGTGGCCGAGGCAGTGGACCTCCCCATCATCCTCTACAACGTGCCGAGCCGGACCGCGGTGAACATGCTGCCCGAGACCGTGGCCCGCTGCGCCCAGATCGCCAATATCGTCGGGGTCAAGGAGGCCACCGCCGATCTCAACCAGATCAGCCAGGTCATCCGCCTCTGCCCCAAGGATTTTGCCGTCATGTCCGGGGATGATTTCACCTCCATGCCCACCGTGATGATCGGCGGCACCGGGGTTATCTCCGTCACCTCCAACGTGGCGCCCAAGGACATGGCCGCGATGATGGACGCCGCCTTGGCCGGGGATATTGCCAAGGCCCAGGAGCTGCACTACAAGCTGCTTCCCCTGATGCAGGCGATGTTCATCGACACCAACCCGGTGCCTGCCAAGACGGCGCTCATGATGATGGGCAAGATCAAGTCCGGCCTGCCGCGGTTGCCCCTGTACAAGATGAACGAAGGTAACGAGGATAAGCTGAAGAAAGTTATTACCGCTTACGGGCTCATCTAAGTTTACGCGATTAGCTGACGGCTGAAAACTGATTGAAGGAGAAGATCATGACCAAGGTTATTGTCGCCGGGGCCGCAGGCCGGATGGGCCGCCGGATCAGCTATATGGTGCACCAGCAGGAAGGGTTGACCCTGACCGCTGGTTTTGAGCGGCCCGATGGCCCGGAGCTTGGCAAGGATCTTGGCGATCTGGCCGGGATGGGCACGTTGGGAGTAAAGGTAGCGGACAGCTTCGAAGCGGTCATGGCCCAGGGGGATGTGGTTATTGATTTCACCTTCCACGAGGCCACCATGGCCCTGGCCCGCAAGGCCGCCTTGGCGAGAAAGGCCATGGTCATCGGCACCACCGGCCTGACCCCCGATAATCTTGCCGAGCTTAAGGAATTGAGCCGGAATTTCCCCTGCGTCCAGTCGCCAAACATGGCGGTGGGCGTCAATGTCCTGTTCAAGATCGCCAGAAAAATGGCCGCCCTGTTGGGGGATGATTACGATATCGAGATCGTCGAGGCGCACCACCGGATGAAAAAGGATGCGCCCAGCGGCACGGCCCTTAAATTGGGGGAAATGGTCGCGGAAGGCGTGCACCGCAACCTGGCCGAGGTGGGGGTCTATTCCCGCCACGGCATGATCGGTGAGCGCACCGACAAGGAGATCGGCATCCAGACCATCAGGGCCGGGGATATCGTGGGCGAGCACACCGTCTATTTTGCCGGGGCAGGGGAGAGGCTGGAACTCACCCACCGGGCCCATAGCCGGGACAACTTCGCCAGGGGTGCGGCCCTTGCCGCCGCCTGGGTGGTGGGCAAGCCCAATGGCCTCTACACCATGTTTGATGTTCTGGGATTGCAGGATATTTAGGGGTCGTAACGAAATACTCATGATTATTTCGTTACGCGGCTCCTTATGCCAACCAATGACAGCTTAACTCTCCCGTGAAAAACCAGCAGCAGGCCTTTATCGGGCTGGGATCGAATCTCGGCGACGGTCAAGCCAACCTGATCGATGCCTGGCAGCGGTTGGGCGCGGTGGCAGGGATTAGCCTGAACCGGCTGTCAAGCCCATACCGGACAGAGCCGGTCGGGATGGACACGGACCTCTGGTTCACCAATGCCGTGGGTGAAATTTGCATCAGCCTTTCCCCCATGGAGCTCCTAACCGCCATGCTCACCATTGAGACAGACCTGGGACGGGATCGCGCCCTGACCCAAGACCGACCCGTTGATCTGGACCTGCTCTACTACGGAGATCTGATGATACAGAGCCAAGAGCTGATTGTGCCCCACCCGCAGATCGCCCACCGGCTTTTCGTGTTAGCGCCGCTGGCGGAAATTGCCCCTGAGTATGTGCATCCGATTCTTGGCCGGACCAGCCTGGACCTTTGCGACGAACTCCGGACGCAGACCGAAGTGGAGCGACAGGAGTGGCGAGACAGGGGGGCTTTCGGTGTTTAAACTCTTTATTTACGCGGTTTTCCTCTATATCATCTACCGGTTGGTGACCGGCGGCATGAGAAAAAAACCACGCCCCCCCAGCAACCGGCAGTCCGCAGAGGCAGACGACCTTGCCGTTCACGATCAACTGGTGGAAGACCCGGTCTGTCATATCTATATTCCCAAAAGGCAGGCAATTGTGTTACAAGATGGGGATACATCTGTATTTTTTTGCAGTGAACAATGCCGGAAAATGTATTGTGATGCCCACGCAACAAATCGGCAAGAAAATGGCTGAGCCTTTTTTCTTGCCCTTACAAGGAGAGAATAGATGAAGTTTTTTATTGATACCGCCAACATCGAAGAAATCAAAAAAGCCGTGGACATGGGCATGGTGGATGGAGTCACCACCAACCCCTCGCTGATCGCCAGGGAGAACAAGCCCTTTCGGGAGATCATCAAGGATATCTGCAAGATAGTGGACGGCCCGATCAGCGCCGAGGTAATCGCCCTTGACGCCGAAGGCATGGTCCGCGAGGGCCGAGAGCTTGCCGCCATCCACGCAAACATCGTGATCAAAATCCCCATGACCACCGAGGGCCTCAAGGCGGTCAAGCAGCTTGCCGATGAGAAGATCAAAACCAACGTGACCCTGGTGTTTTCCGCCAGCCAGGCCCTGATGGCCGCCAAGGCCGGGGCCAGCTATGCGAGCCCCTTCGTCGGCCGACTGGACGACATCTCCCAGAACGGCATGGATCTAATCAGCGACATCATGAACATCTACGACAACTACGGCTATGCCACCGAGGTGATTGTCGCCAGCATCCGCAATCCCAACCATGTGGTGGACGCGGCCCTGTTGGGCGCCCATATCGCCACGATCCCCTTCAAGGTCATCGCCCAGCTTGCCCGGCATCCCCTCACCGACCTCGGCATGGAACAATTTTTGGCCGACTGGGAAAAAAGAGCAAAAGTGTAGTATACTGTTGTTGCAGGCGCATCTGTTCGGAGACAAAAACTTGGCGCAGACACGGAAACCACACAGCCACAAGGGAAAACCCAGAGCCAGGATGGCAGGACAACTCCTGACCGTGCTGGTCTGGGCATTGCTGCTGGCGCCGGATGGCGCTCAAGCGGCGATCTACACCTTTGTCGATCACCAGGGCACCGTGCATTTCACCAATGTGCCCAACGATCCTCGCTACAAGCTCGGGGTGATCCGACCACAGTTCCGGGGAGGCAGCAGCAGGGCGACGAAGGCCGGCGATCCGCGCCTCTATGAAGAGCATATCCAGAGGGCGGCCAACCGCTACGAGATGGACCCCCTGTTGATCAAGGCCGTGATCAAGACCGAATCCAACTTCGACTGCCAGGCCGTTTCTTCCAAAGGAGCCCAAGGGCTCATGCAGCTGATGCCGGGAACCGCTGCCGACCTCAATGTCTGGAATCCGTTTGACCCCCAGGAAAACATCTTCGGCGGCACCAATTACCTGCGCCAGATGATGTCCCGCTTCGGCGGCAACCTCAGACTGGCCCTAGCCGCTTACAATGCCGGGCCAGGAAAGGTTGAGGCCGCCCAGGGCATTCCACTGATCCCTGAAACCCAGCAGTACGTGGCCAAGGTTATCCAGCATTACCGACAAATGACAGCCGCGGCGGCTCCTTCCTCCCGCTGGCTGGGGGCGGCCAATTAGCCCCATGAGTCGACACGCTATCTTCACCGTTCCCAATCTGCTCACCGGATACCGCTTTGCGGTGGCGCCGGTCCTGCTCTTTTTTCTCTATCCCGAGCCCAGCGTCGTGGTCAGCCTCTTCGCCTTTTTTCTTTTTCTCACCGGGGCGCTTACCGATCTTGCAGACGGCTATTACGCGCGCAAGCACAAAATAGAAACGGTTCTGGGCAAATTGATGGACCCGGTGGCGGACAAGGTGCTGGTCTGCGCGGCCCTGATCATGCTGATCCCCATGGACAAGCTCCCGGCCTGGCTGGTGTTCATCATCCTGGCCAGGGAGTTGGTGATCACCGGGCTGCGTGGCGTGGCTGCCTCTTCGGGCATCGTGATCGCGGCCAGCGGCATGGGCAAACTGAAAAGCATTATGCAGTACACCGCGCTCTGCATCCTGATCTTCCCCCTGGGCGTCGTACCCATCCCCTTCCTGCACGAACTGGGCAAGGCCATCCTCTATGTTTCCGCAGTGATGACGGTCTGGTCGGGGGTGGATTACTTTTACCGGTTCCAGAAGATTTTCCTAGGAACTAGTCACTGAAACAGGGGGGAAAGAGAAGGGGCTTTAGGGCTTGACAGGGCTCGGCAAGGCCTCTATAGTGTTCGTCCGATGCTGCACCCGTTTACGGGACGCAGCATTGTAATTTTGCCGGAGTGGTGAAACTGGTAGACGCACGGGACTCAAAATCCCGCGGGGGCAACTCCATGTCGGTTCGATTCCGACCTCCGGCACCAACGCATAATCCGATACTGTCCGGTATCGTCCTGAAAGCCCTGAGAAATCAGGGCTTTTTCTTTTTCTGTTGTCCGCTGACTTCCATCCTGATATGCTAAAATCCAGAAGGTTTGGGGGTATCTTTGGGGGCCTCTGTGGGCTCGCGAAAAAAAAGCCCCCAAAATCTTTATTCTGGCTGTCCAGTGACGCTCCCTCCCTGTGGCCGGGGAGTCGATCCTGCTCAGGCCTCCATCATCTCCCAAAGCGTCTGGCCCAAAGCGAACAGCGGCGCGACAAACAGGGTGATAATGAGCAGCGCCTGTTTCTGTAGCCATGAATTTGTAAGCATACCGATCATCCCGCCGGAATCGCCAGCCAGCCAGAAGGCCAGAAGGGGGAAGAGCAACGCCCCCACCCCCAGCAGAACCACCTCGGTAATGAGCAACTTCCTGGCAAACAGCTTTACCCCGTCATACAAAAGCCTTACCCAGTCCATCCTCGCAGAGAGCGTTTTCAAGGCGTTGCAACTCTCTCGAACCTGGACCAGCATCTCCTGAACAGCATGGTAGAGTTGACCATGCATGTTCTGCTGGGCAAGGCCTTCGATTGCACTCAGATTTTCCCGAGCCGCCTGGAGCATTACCTGAAAATTTCCAAAAGAAGACTGATAGGGATAGCCCTGCCAGTATCGCCGAAAACCCTCCCAGGTCGCCAGCATCCGTGCGATATCAGCCTTCATGGCATCAAGGGCGTTTTCGTGCAATCGGTAGCAGGCACGAAGCAACGCCTGGCCCTTGTATGCCACCTCCAGGAGGTCGTAATAACTGCCCTGGGCAAACTGCTTTTCAAGACCAGCAAGGTCGGCAAACAGGGCCGCCGGGCCATCCTCCCCGGCAAACCAGGCCTGAAGATCCTGGCAGACCGCCTGGGCCTTCAGCAGGTTTTCTTCGGCCTCCTGTCGCTGGACCTGGAGCCGGACCGCGAGCAGATCCTCAACCGGCCCGGCAACGGCAAGCAGTTGCGGATCCATGAGCGCAGTCAAGAAGAGCTCTTTGTGGTCGGTAACCAGGGAGCGGAGCTGCCGGAGGCCTTTCTCTCCCATCTCCCCTAAGACCATGAGTTGGACCTGACGATACAAGGCCTCGGCAAGGTCCCGCCGCAGACTGAAAACACTGTCCAGAACGTGCCCCGCCTTCCAGTGATCATCGTGGAGGGCATAATACCTGGATTGCAACAGGGCGATATAGATCTTTTCCTTGTCGGAGTTCGCAATACCTGCAGCATGTTCCAGAAAATGCTCAAAATCGTTGTCCCGCTCAAGCTCCAGGGCGACAAAGGCGCGACCGATTGTGGCGTAAAACTGCTTGCCCTTGGGCCGTCTGCTTTCCTCGACAAAGAGATCCTCGGCCTGGGCATACTGGCCCACCCGCAGACAATCAAGGCCAAGGTGCAGGCTATGGCTGTCCACCGAGACCGTGTCCGGCTTGGTCAACTCCTCCCATTTGGCATTGCTGTTAAAGGCAATGTTCCACAGAAACCTGGGCTGGCAGATCAGATTCAGGTCAAAATAGGTGAGATACACTTGCAGAAGCGGATCCTGCCGGATCTGGGACACGGTGAGCCCGGCCGCCATCATGTTGGTCAATTTTCCCTGAACGGCCATGGCCTTGCCGAACAGCTCGCTCAATGTGGCGAGGGGCAGATACCCGGCCAGGTAAATCCCCTGGGTGGCCATGGTCAACATCTTTCCCGGGCAGTCCGCCGCCTTGTGGATGGTCATGCCGCAGTAGAAACAGGGGGCAAGCGGTCCGGCAAGGGGAAGGGCGCGGTGGGGAAAAATTTCGACGTGCGGAATTTCCGGAACGGAAAAGGAGAGAAGATACAAGCCATTGCCAGCCTCGGCAAAGGTGTGGGGCAACACGTTTTCACCGGCCTGGCTTTCCGCCCAGTACTGTTTTAGAGGCCGGGTCACATAAGGCTGTTCGTGTTGGAGAAGATCCCAAAAGCTTGCCGCAGCGTCATGCACTGGGCCTGGCGGGTCGCCCTCTTTTTCGAGGTGGAGAAGAATGTGCAGGGGCAGGGGGCCGACATTCTTCTTCCATTCATACGCCCTTTTCAACCGGGCCAGGCTTTCCTGGAGCGCAACACAGGCGGTATCCGGTTGCGCAAAATGAAACAGCAGCAAGGCCTCCGTACTGCCTGGATCTTCTTTCCCTTTCACGGCAAGAGCCTGCCGCAGGTCCAAAAGAAAATCCGCCCAACTCTCTCCCAGGATAGCCTGCCCCTGGGAGTTCACGGCCTGTAGCGCGAGGAGAAAAGAAAATTCTGCTGCCATGGATGCAATAGCCTATTTTTTTGTCAAAAACCGTCTGTCCCTAGCTTACAGACACTTGTCCAGGATGGCACGGGCTTCCTTGTGTTCAGGGTCAATCCGGAGGACCTTCGAAACCCACTGGTCGGCCCGCACCGGAAATTTCATGGCATAATAGGCTTTGCCCAGGGCCAGAAAAAGCTCGATATCGTCGGCGGTTTTCTCCGCCGCCTTTTCAAGCATCTTGACTGCCTCGTTGTTATCGCCCGCGGTACACAAGGCTATCCCGATTTTTTTGTGCAGATAGATACGTTCCGGATCCGCCTTCAGCACCTCGCGGTAGGATTTCACCGCCAGCTCCCCCAGGCCGCAGCCATTGCAGGTGTCGGCAATATCTTCCTTGAAGTCGATATCGTTGCCCTTTGATTTCAACACCAGGCGCAGAACTTTTTCCGCCTCGGGCAGCATTTTTTTCTTGATCAGCAATTTGGCGAAATTCATGGCCCGGTCGGCATGCCTGGGACTGATCTCCATGGCCCGGTTGAAGTTTTCCAGGGCCATATCCATCTTGCCCTGACGGAAATAAATCTGGCCCAAGGCATGGTAGGAACTGACATCAAGACGATTGATCTCCACAGCCTTTTCAAAGCAAAGCTGGGCTTTTTTCAGGTCGCCTTTTTTTCCGAAGAGCCTTCCGAGCTCCCGGTAGGGCTTTGAGGAGCGTTCATTGAGCTTGGCCGCCTCGGTGGCCGCGGCAATGGCCCCGTCAAGATCGCCCGTTTCATCAAGGGTACGCGCCTGGAGCAACAGCTGGTTGAAGGGCGAAGGGTTATTGAGCTGGCCCAGAAGCTCCATGACCTTCTGCTCCAAGGTCGCGGTAACAAAGGGCTTGGTCATGTATGCGTCAACATCCTGCTCGGCCGCTTCGGCGACAATATCCATGTTGGCTTCGGCGGTGACCATGAGAAAAGGAACATCGCGCAGCTTCTTGGTGGCCCGAATCAGGCCCAGCAACTCGGTGCCGGACATATAGGGCATATTGTAATCACAGATGATAAAATCGATGGCGATATTCTCATCCTGGAGAAGCTTCCAGGCATCCCGACCATTGGCCGCCTCGTAAAACTCCTTGCCGAATTGGACCAGCTTCAGCATGGCCTTGATGGATCGACGCATGTTGTCGATGTCATCCACGATGAGAAAAACCATATCTTTAGGGGCTTTGAGCTTCATCCTGCGTTTCTTCCCTTTGCTGAAATCTGTCAGCTCTATATTACAGGGGCAAGCTGAAATAAAAACGGGAACCTTGCCCCGGTTCGCTCTCGACGCCGATCCTGCCCCGGTGAATCTCCACGGCCAGACGGCAGAAATAGAGGCCAAGGCCGGTGCCGACCAGGGCATCCTGCTTGTCGGAAATTCTGGCGTACTTCTCAAAAATGGTGCGGTACTTCGACGCGGGGATTCCGGGGCCTTGATCCTGCACATAAAATTCCAGCCGCTTTTTGCCGGGCACCCGCCGACAGCCAAAGCGGATCGTGGTGTTGCTCGCGCAATAGCCCAGGGCATTGGTGAGCAGATTCTGCAACACCCGCAGGATGAGAATGCGGTCCAGGGCGATCTGCGGCAGGTCCGCCTCCACCTCCAAGATCAACTCCACCGCCTTGATCCTGGCCATGCCCTTGATGCTGCTCAGGCATTCGGCCAGCATCGGGCCGGGCTCGACCACCTCTTTGATGGGCGCGAGCTTGCCGTCTTCAATCTTGCCGATGCTCACCAGATTTGACACCATGCGCACCGCCCGATCACACCCCATCTGGGCCGATTCCAGAAACTCCCGATTTTCCTCGGAAACGGTGTAGGACAGGATATCGAGATTGGCCACCACCTCGGAAAGCGGACCCTTGAGGTCATGGATCAGCATGCGGGAGAGTTCGGCGCGCAAAGTCTCCTGATGCCGCAGCTCAAGATTGCGCTCCTGGAGGATACGCTGCTGCCGACGGAGATCCTGTTGCAGATTTTCCTGAACAAGCAGGGAGAGGATGACGCTGCTGAAATCGAAAAGTCGGGTGATGTCTTCCTTGAGCAGATCCCTGTCCCCGATCTTGTCGGTCACATTGATGACGCCCAACACCTTGCCCTTATGGAGAATGGGCATGGACAGCAGGGAATTGCGCTTGTAGCTGCTGCGGCACATTCGGTCAAAGCGTTTATCCGTGGAAATATCCTTGATAAAGAGGGGTTCCTGGTGCCGGGCCACCCAAGAAGCCACGGACCGCGCATCGTCAAGGGTTTGCTCATGGCCGAGAATCTCGGCTCGGCTTGCCGCCCGGACCACCAGATATTTCTTCCGTTCCAGCACCATGAGGGAGCCTTGCTCCACCCGAAGATACTCAAGGATAACTTCGAGAATCCGGCCCAGACGCGCATTATAGTCAAGGTGCCGGGTGTTGATCACCCCGGCAATCTGGGAAAAACTGTCCAGGAGCCGGTTGGCCAACTCCAGATCCCGCATCTCTTTCTGTCCACCCTTCACGGCAGTCCCTTTCCCGTTAGAGATTAGTCGGCAACAATCGTAACTGCCCGGCAGCACCGCATCTGCGGCAGCAGCGAAGCGGCGCTGCTGAACAGTTACCAATCTGGTTTCCCTCAAAAAAATCAGCTCGCCGTTCATGGTATCACAAAAAAAACGGCTGGGTAAAGCGGCAACTGGGGCTATTCCTATAACTGTAGCAGGAAACCCACGGGAGGAACTGTTCAGCGGTGCCACAGATGCGCGAAAGAGGTCGATTCGCTATACTTCAGTATGCGAATCGACCGATGACAAAGCAGATGTGGTGCTGCTGGACAGTTACTCCCATTCGATGGTTCCCGGCGGCTTACCGGTCACATCGTAGACCACCCGGGAGATACCACGCACCTCATTGACGATCCGTCTGGAGACATGATCGAGGAAATCATAGGGAAGATGCGCCCAGCGAGCGGTCATGAAATCCACGGTCTCAACGGCCCGTAAGGCCACGACATGGGCGTACTGACGGTTGTCGCCTACCACCCCCACGGAACGCACCGGAAGGAACACGGTGAAGGCCTGGGAGACCTTGTCGTAGAGCTCGTTCTTGCGCAGCTCCTCGATGAAGATCGCATCGGCCAGACGCAGGGTATCAGCGTAGTCCTTACGCACTTCGCCCAGGATGCGCACCCCAAGACCAGGACCGGGGAAGGGATGCCGGTAGACCATCTCATAGGGCAAGCCCAGTTCGACCCCGATGACGCGGACCTCATCCTTGAACAGCTCCCGCAGGGGCTCCACCAGACCAAGCTTCATGTGTTCGGGCAAGCCGCCCACGTTGTGGTGGCTCTTGATCATCTTGGCCTTGCCGGTTTTGGCCCCAGCCGACTCAATGACATCCGGATAGATGGTGCCCTGGGCCAACCACTTGGCGTTGGCGAGTTTCTCCGCCTCCTCCTCAAAGACCTCGATAAAGGTGTTGCCGATGATCTTGCGTTTCTGTTCTGGGTCTTCCACGCCTTTGAGCCCGGAGAGAAACCGCTCCTCCACGTCCACCCGCAACACCTTGACCCCCATGTGCTTGGCAAAGGTGGTCATGACCTGATCGCCCTCATGGAGCCGCAACAGGCCGTTGTCCACAAAGACACAGGTGAGCTGGGTGCCGATGGCCCGGTGGAGCAGGGCGGCGACCACCGAGGAATCAACCCCGCCGGAAAGCCCCAGCAGCACCTCGTCTTCGCCAACCTGTTCGCGAATCTGCTTGATGGCATGGTCGATGATGTTGCTCGGCGTCCACAGGCGACCGCAGCCGCAGATCTCGTGGACAAAGCGCTCGATAATCCGCTGGCCCTGGCGGGTATGGGTCACCTCCGGGTGAAACTGGAGGCCGTAGAAACGGCGGGACTCGTCGGCCATGCCGGCCATGGGCGCGCTGTCGGTCTCGCAGATGACCACGAAGCCTTGAGGCAGTTTGTTGACCCGGTCGCCATGGCTCATCCAGACATCAAGCAGGCCAAAGCCCTCGGGACTGGCGTGGTCCTCAATATCGGCAAGCAGCTTGGAGTGATTGCGGGCCCGCACCTGGGCATAGCCGTATTCACGATGGGCTGAAGGTTCCACCTCGCCACCCAACTGGGCCGCCATGGTCTGCTGGCCATAGCAGATGCCGAGCACCGGCACGCCCAGAGTGAACACCACCTCGGCGGCACGGGGGGTCTCGGCCTCATGCACCGATTGCGGCCCGCCCGAAAGGATGATCCCCTTGGGGTCAAAGGCCCGGATCTCCTCGGAGGTCATGTCCCAGGGATGGAGTTCGCAATATACCCCGGCCTCCCGTACCCGCCGGGCAATGAGCTGGGTGTACTGGGAGCCGAAATCAAGAATCAGTATCTTTTCGCTATGGATATCCATTGTTTTACCTTTGCTGAAGGATCCCGAGGCCACCAGAAAACCCTGAATCCTAATTCTTTAGCCCAATCTGTAATTCGGGGCCTCTTTGGTGATGATCACGTCGTGGACATGGCTTTCCTTGAGGCCGGCGGCGGTGATCTTGACAAACCTCGCCTTCTGGCGCAGCTCCTCAATGGTGGCCGCGCCGAGATAGCCCATGCCGGAGCGCAGACCGCCCATGAGCTGGTAGATCATATCGGAAAGCGGCCCCCGGTAGGGCACCTTGCCTTCGATGCCCTCGGGCACATATTTGGCCTGGCTTTCCACCCCTTCCTGGAAATAGCGATCACTGGAGCCCTGCTTCATGGCGCCGAGCGAGCCCATGCCCCGGTAGCCCTTGTAGGTGCGGCCCTGGTACAGAAAGGTCTCGCCGGGTGATTCATCGGTGCCGGCAAAGAGACTGCCGATCATCACCACCCGGGCGCCGATGCCGATGGCCTTGGCGATCTCGCCGGAGTACTTGATGCCGCCGTCGGCAATCACCGGCACGCCGAATTTATCCGCAGCCTTGGAACAGTTGTGGATCGCGGTCATCTGCGGCACGCCGACCCCGGCCACAATCCGGGTGGTGCAGATGGAGCCGGGTCCGACCCCGACCTTGACGCAATCGGCCCCTGCCCGAATCAGGGCCTCGGCCCCTTCTGCGGTGGCGACGTTGCCGGCAATGACCTGGAGTTCGGAAAAGGCATCCTTGATCCGGGTCAAGGCGTTCAAGATATTCCGGGAATGTCCGTGGGCGGAATCGAGCACCACCACATCCACCCCAACACCAATCAATTTTTCCACATGCTCCAAGGCAGAGTTCACGCCAATGGCCGCACCGACCCGTAATCGACCGAGATCGTCCTTGGCGGCATTGGGATACTTCCGCACCTTTTCAATATCCTTGATGGTAATCAACCCCTGGAGATTGCCCTCATCATCCACCACCAGGAGTTTTTCGATCCGGTGCTCATGGAGCAGGGCCTTGGATTGCTCCAGGGTGATGCCGGCCTTGGCGGTGACCAGGTTCTTGCTGGTCATGACATCCCGGACCAACAAATCCTCGTCGGAAACAAAGCGAAGATCGCGGTTGGTGACAATGCCGACCAACTTGGTGCCGCGGAGAACCGGCACCCCGGAGATCCGGTAGTTGCGCATGATCTCGTTGACCTCACGCACGGTCTGGGCATCGTTCACCGTAATCGGATCAATAACCATGCCCGACTCGGACTTCTTTACCTTGCGCACCTCGCGGACCTGTTCTTCCACGCTCATGTTCTTATGGATAATCCCGATCCCGCCCTCCCTGGCCATGGTGATAGCGGCCCGATGCTCGGTGACTGTGTCCATGGCCGCGCTGACCAGGGGGATATTCAGGATGATGGTCTTGGTGAGCATCGTGGCCAGGTTCACCTCGGTGGGCAGCACTTCGGAAGCGGCGGGCACCAGAAGCAGGTCGTCAAAGGTATAGGCGTGTTCGATTGTCTCGAGTGACATCAGCGGACTCCCTCAAAAAAAGTGTGGCAGGTGATGCGCCTCGCTTGCCAAGGCGATCTGAGATACTAGAACGCCACCCACAGAACGGGTGGCAAAAAACCGTAGAGTCTTCACTATAAAAAACTTTCACGCGTGAGGTCAATGACGAGTTTGCAGAGAAGCACATCCGCTGCTCGCAACAAGGTCAAGAATCTGTTATCCCGCTCAGAAGAATGCCCTCCAGCAACCCGGCATCGCTCACCAGCACTGGGCTTGCCAGCGCCTGCTGCAACTCCTGCAAAAGCACCGCACCAGCCACGATAATCTCCCCCCGCCCATCGGCCAAGCCGGGCAGACCGTTGCGCTCCGTGGGGGAAAGGGTCGCCAGCCAGGTAACCAAACGGTGCAACGTGGTCTGGCTCAAGGTGTAATTTTGGACCCGCTGGGCATCGTAGCGGTCAAGCCCCAAGGCAAGAGCGGCCAGGCTGGTCGCGGTGTCGCGGTCCCGCCGGAGGCCACCAGCGATACGTCTTGCCCGAGCATTTCCCCCTCGGCGATACGCCGCAGAGCCGGGGCCAGTATCGCCCTGATCTTCTCGCGCATGGCGTTGTGGTCCGCAGCGAATTCCTCGGTCAACCCCACCGCCCCCAGAGGCAGGCTGAGCACCCTGGGCTCACTCCCGACTGTAGCCTGAAGGATGAGCTCTGTGCTGCCCCCGCCCACATCCACCACCAGCAACGGGTAGCGCCGCAGGTCTTCAGGCAGAGCGGAAAGCGCCCCCAACAGAGCAAGGCTGGCCTCCTCCTCGCCGGAAAGCACCTCGACCGGCCCGACGATCAGGGCCTCCGCCCGTTGAAGAAACTCGTCCCGATTGGTGGCTTTACGCACGGCATGGGTAGCGCAAGCCCGCACACTGTGCAACGGGTACGCCGCCATTATCCCGGCAAACCGGGCCAAGGCCGCGTCGGCCCGAAGCATGGCCGCATGGGCAAGCAGGCCGCTGAGGCCAAGCCCCTCACCCAACCGGACCGTGACCAGATCGTGGGCCAGGGGGCGCAGGCAGCCATGCTCAACCTCTGCCACCAGCAAACGGAAGCTGTTGGTTCCGATATCAATGCCGCAGGCTATGACCATCGCCGATTCCCCACTGCCGCTTCGCTGTCACCGCTTCGCTGTTGCCTTTTGTTGGGGTGTACCGTACAATAATCAATACTCATAGGGGGTTAGCCTCTGCCAACCGACCCCTATCCCAGAAAAAGGATCGCCGCGTGATACTGAACATCAATCCGGACAACCCGCAGCCCCGCCTGATCCAACAAGCGGCAGAAGCCCTGCGCAAAGGCGCGGTGATCTGCTACCCCACCGACACCGTCTACGGCATCGGCTGCGACATGTTCAACCAGAAAGCGATCAAACGGATCCATCAAATAAAAAAGAGGCCGATACACCAGCCTTTCAGCTTCATGTGCTCAAGCCTCAAAAACGTCAGCACCTATTGCCATGTTTCAAACATGAGCTACAGGATCATGAAAAAAGATCTGCCCGGACCCTACACCTTTATCCTGCAAGCGGCAAAGCTGGTGCCGAAGATCATGCTCAGCCGACAAAAAACCGTGGGGATCAGGGTGCCGGACAACGCCATCTGCCTGGCGCTCATCGAGGCCCTGGGCAACCCGATGCTCAACACCAGCGCCATCCAGGACCCGGATGATCCGCCCATGAGCGAGGCCTATGAAATAGAGGCCCAGTTCGGACGTCTGGTGGATATCATCATCGACGGTGGCACAATATACCCGGAGCCTTCATCCGTGGTCTCGCTCATTGGCGATACGCCGGAGGTGCTCCGCCAGGGTAAGGGTGAAACCAACCAATTCTATATGCTTACTTCCCGTTCTGGATCAGGGCATCTTTCAGCGATTTGCTCATGGTGAAATGCAGATTTTTGCGGGAGGTAATCTTCATGACCTTGCCGGTCCTGGGGTTCTTGGTGGTCCGCGCCTTGCGCTGACGCACGGAAAAACTGCCAAAACCGCGGATCTCGACGCGCCGGTCTTCGGCCAGGGCCTCCACTATGGTGTCCAACATGATATCAACGGCCTGGCTCACATCTTTTTTCAGATACGCGCCCATCTCTTCCGCCACCGCATTTACCAAATCCCGTTTCAACATCGTTTAATACACTCCTATCGCAAGGTCCCTGTCCATTCATAGGCCAGCAACGGACCGGATAAACCTGTTTGCTGTAATAGCGATTCACTTTTTTTACCGGTCATCAGCCGCAGGAAGGAAAAATCCTCTTCCTGGGGATAGATAAGCTCCGGCATCTTTTCGGTCTTCATTCCGGCCAGGTCCGCAGCCAGCATGACCGCGTCGTGAAAATTGCCCAGCTGATCAACCAAGCCGTACTCCTTGGCCTGCTGTCCGGAAAAAATACGGCCATCGGCAATCTTTCTTACCTCCGCCACAGGCAGGGACCGACTTTCGGACACGGCCTGGACAAACTGGCTCTGGACGACATCGATCATGCCCTGGAGCATCAGGCGCTCCTCAGCGGTCATGGACCGGGAGGGAGAGCCGATATCCTTCAGCTTGCCGCTTTTCACCACCTCGTTTTTGTAGCCTATCTTCGCAAACAACCCTTCCAAATTGACAAACTTGAGGATCACTCCCATGCTGCCGGTCAGGGTGCCCGGGTTGGCGACAATCTTGCTGGCGCCCAGGGAAACATACAGACCACCCGAGGCGGCCACCGAACCCATGGAGGCAACCACCGGCTTGATGCCGCTGGTACGCTTCACCTCGTCATAGATCTCCTGGGAAGCGCCCACAGCCCCGCCAGGGCTGTCGATCCTCAGGACAATGGCCTTGATCTTGGGCTCTTCCCGAAAGGCCGCCAGATGCTCAAGGGTCGCCTCGGATTCGAGGATAACCCCTTTGACATCAATAACCCCGATCCCTTCCTTGAGGAAAAGCTCTGACTTGGAAGGACTGGTGAGGTGGACAACAAAAAAGGTTATTCCGCCCCAGAAAAACAGCATGATAGCCCCCAGGACCAATAATCCCGTGAGGACCGGATGCTTGTGGCGGAATAACCCTTCTGACATGACAAACCTGAAAAAAAAATTTAGGAGCCGTATCGAAACAACCTGTATTTTCTGACTATTTCGTTACGACTCCTTACTCTCGAGGAACAACGGCTTCGGCCAGCTTACTCCTGGGCCTTATTGTCCATCTCTTCCTTCATAAGATCGCCAATGGTGGACGGGCCACTCTTGGCCTGCTTCTGCTTGTACTCCTCAAGGGAGCCTTCGCTGGACTCATCGGTCAGGGCCTTGATGGACAGGCCAATCTTGCGGTCCTTGGCAGAAACATTGATCACCTTTGCTTCCACGGAATCGCCGGCATTGTACAGGCCCACCGGGGTGGCAACCTTGTCCTTACTGATCTCGGAAACATGGATCAGGCCTTCGATGCCCTCTTCCACTTCTACAAAGATGCCGAACTCGGTCACGTTGGTGATCTTGCCCTGCACGGTGCTGCCCACCGAATATTTCTCGATGGCTGCCTGCCAGGGATCCGGCTCCAGCTGCTTGACGCCGAGGGAGAACCGCTCGTTCTCGCGGTCAATCTTCAGCACCACGGCCTGGATGGTTTCACCCTTGGCGTATTTCTCGGAAGGATGCTTGATCCGCTCGGTCCAGGAAAGATCGGAGACATGGATCAGACCGTCGATGCCTTCCTCGATGCCGATGAAGACGCCGAAGTCGGTGATGTTCTTGATCTTGCCCTCGATGATGGAACCCACCGGATAGTTCTCGCTGACCAGATCCCAAGGATTGGGCTGCAACTGCTTCATGCCCAGAGAGATGCGCTTGGCATCCACGTCGATGTTGAGGATGACCACCTCGGCCGCCTCGCCAACGCCGACAATCTTGGAGGGATGCCGGGTTTTCTTGGACCAGGACATCTCGGAAACATGGATCAGGCCTTCAACGCCCTCTTCCAATTCGGCAAAGACGCCGTAGTCGGTGATGCTGACCACCTTACCCTCGGCCTTGGCGCCGATGGGGTAGCGCTCCTGCACGGTGGCCCAAGGATCTTCCTTGAGCTGCTTGACGCCAAGGGAAACCTTGTCGTTCTCGCGGTCGTACTTGAGGATCTTGACCTGAACATCCTCGCCCACCTTGAACAGCTTGGAGGGATGGGAAACACGGCCCCAGGAAAGATCGGTGATGTGACAGAGACCGTCCATGCCGCCCAGGTCGATGAACACCCCGTAATCGGTGATATTGGTAATGGTGCCCGTGACAACCTGGCCTTCGACCAGGTTGGACTGCATATCTTCCCGCAACTTCTTGCGCTCGTCCTCGAGGATGGCGCGACGGGAGATCACCACGTTGTTACGCTTGCGGTTATATTTAAGGACCTTGAACTCAAAGGTCTGGCCGATGAGGCTGTCCAGATCCTTGACCGGTCTCAGATCGATCTGCGAGTAGGGCAGGAAGGCAGGCACGCCGATATCGACGGACAATCCGCCCTTGACCCGGTTGTCGATGCGGCCCGAGCTGGTGCCGTCTTCTTCCTGGATCTTGGCGATGTCTTCCCAGACCTTGATGCCGATGGCTTTCTCGCGTGAGAGCTTCAGGCCGCCTTCGACCTCGCGCTTCTCCACGAAGACGTCGAAGATGTCGCCCACCTTGACCTCTATTTCGCCATTTTCGTTTTTGAACTCGGAACAGTGGATCGCACTTTCCGACTTGTCGCCGATATCCACCACGATAAAATCGTTGGCCAGGGCGATAACGGTGCCGGATACGACTTCACCGACCTCTGCTACCTTGAGACTTTCCTCGAAAAGCTGAGCAAAGCTCATTTCCCCTTCATTCACATCGGACTTCGTTTTGGTTGCTGTTGTGCTTTTTGCCATGGAAACAATCCTCCTTTAATAGATCGGGCTTATATACCAGAGAATATGGGCAAATACAAACTTTTTATCTGCGGCAAACGGAGCAAATCTTCGGATAAAACACGGTGGTTTGCTATGCCAGAAAACACAACATAACCATTTGGAAACAAAGAAAATCCGGGGGTAAACAGGGGGAGACAGGAAGGGGGGCGTGGCAGAAAACTCTTTTGGATGATGATATTTTTTTGCCGTTTCAGGAGTCCGTTCTGGCTTCTGATTCTCCGGGACACGACAGGGATGGGTCGGCAATCACCCGATTGCCCCCTTGCTCCTTGCCGGAATACAACGCCTTGTCGGCGCGGGCCACCAACTCGGCAATATCCTCTGACCAAGAAGCACCGGGATGCCTAACAAACTGGGCCAGGCCGATGCTGAGACGGGTTGGGGCATAACCTGGCTCCTGGCCGTATCGTGTTTGAATGCGCTCGGCAATCTGGCCAACCTGGGCAACGGTGGCGTAAGGAATAATAAGAGCGAACTCGTCGCCGCCGAACCGAAAACACCAGTCCACATTCTCCCTGGTGCACTGCACGAGGATGCTCCCTAGCCCCTGAAGAACCCGGTCTCCGGCCTGGTGCCCATACTGGTCATTGTACTCCTTGAAACGGTCCACATCGAGCAGAGCCAGATACACCGGGTATCCTTGGCGATGGGCCCGCGGCACCTCCTCATGCAGTTTCATCTCAAAACAACGGCGATTATACAGGTCGGTGAGCATATCGCACATGGAGAGATGCTCGAGCTTTCTAATCAGGTTTTGCTCACGGATGACCCTGCTGACCTTGGCCTCAAGCTCGTCCATGCCGAAGGGCTTGGTGATGAAATCGCTGGCCCCGGCCCGGACAACATCGGTAAAGCCATGGATCTCGGCATGCCCGGTGACAACGATGACCTCGATCTGGGGATATTCCTCCTTGACATGCTTTAAGAGCTCCATGCCGTCACAATGCGGCATGGTCAGGTCGGTGAGGACCATGGTGAACTCACTCTGCTTGAGCTTGACCTTTGCCTCCTCGCCGTCCATGGCCGTATCAAAGGCATGGCCCAGAGCGGTCATGGCGCTTTTCAGCATCTCGATGATGAAAGGGTCGTCATCCACCAACAGGATGCGGGTATTCATTTCAGGCGGCAGCTCGTTGTGCAGCAAAATAGTCACCCAGAATCCTTGAATGGTCAAAGGCCAACGGCGGCAGCGATTCTTCGGTAAATATCGCCACCTCGCCCGCATCATCGCCAGCCACGGGCGTTCCTTCCGCCGTGGCAAGAAAAACCGTGCTTATCGTATGCTGCCGGGGGTCGCGATCCGGCGCGGAATAGGTGTGGAACTGACGGCCAAGGCGGATAGCAAGCCCGGTTTCCTCGCGCGCCTCCCGCACTGCCGCCTGCTCCAGCGACTCCCCGTAATCGACAAACCCGCCGGGCAGAGCCCAGGCAACCGGTGGATTCTTGCGCTTCACCAGAACAACGCCGCCGCCAAGAGTGATGATGATATCCACCGTGGGCACCGGATTTCGATAGGCGGGTATCGCCTGACCGCAAGCGGAACAAGACTTCACCAGACGGCCTCCCCATAGCAGAGGGCGTGGATGGTGCGCCAGCTCTCCACCTCCGGCAACGCATGCTTGCCCTGGTTCCAGGGCTGACGATAGACAATGGGCTGAATGCCTTCTTCCTGGGCCAGTTGCAGGCAGGTCTGGGCTCGGTCATCCACAAAAAAGGCAAGATCCATTTCCCTGATATGGGCGGCCTTGCTGTCGTGTTCGCCGGTGGCCACCAGCCTTACTCGACCGTAAACCTGCGGGCCCAGTTCTTTTTTCAGCCAGCGGGCGATGGGTTTTTTTAGCGGTCGGGCCGTGATGAAGGTGAGGGGGCCATGGCCGGCAAATCCGGTCAAGACCTGCCGGGCATGACGCATGAGCCGCAGACCGCAGGCAATGGGCTCTTCCATCAGGCGGCCAAAAATCTCCCCCACCATGGCCGGGTCAAGGTCCAGACAATCCTCCACCTGAAACTCGGTGATCTCCTCCGGACGCACCCTGGCCCCATAGTCGGTCTGGGCCAGACGGATAAAGGCCTCCATGGTATCGGCAACCACGCCGTCTATGTCAAAGCCGATACGGCTTGGGTGAATATGCATGCAGCATTCCCTGATCCACGCATATATATGTTGCGAAGAAGAAGACAAATCGGGTACATCTTCCCGCCACAGCGTAGCTATTTTGGTTAGTGTAAACTAAAATCCGGCAAAAAAGGCAAAAATTCTTCTCTTCGGATGCGAAAAACCGCCTTTGGGGCCGGGAAGGTTTTCTTGACAAAAAAAACGAAAAAAAGCATAGTTGCTCATTCATCTATAGACGTCGTCTGAAAATAACTATAACATCAGCGCCGCTTACACCAATACCACCGGCGTAAGGCGCCGTGCCGAAATGATCACCCCCCGTGCGGTGGTTATTATTTCGTAACGGCCCCTCAATTTAAATGGAGCACCAGACTTTCATGAAGCTACCTCCCCTTACCATCGGCAAGTTCACCGCCCAGGTTCCCCTTGTTCAGGGAGGCATGTCCATCCGCGTCTCCACCTCGGCCTTGGCCATACCTGTTGCCGAATGCGGCGGCATCGGCACCATCGGCGGCTCAGCCATTCCGGTGGAAGAACTCCAGGCCGACATCCGCAAGGCCAAGGCGGCAACCAAGGGGATCATCGCGGTGAATATCATGTTCGCCATGAAAAATTTCTACAGCCTGGTCCAAGGCTCCATCGAGGCCGGGGTGGACATGATCGTCACCGGAGCCGGTTTTTCCCGGGATATCTTCAAGATCGGCAAGGAAACCAACACCCCCATTGTCTCCATCGTTTCCTCGCCCTCCTTTGCCATGCTTGCCGAGAAACTTGGTGCTGCAGCCATCGTGGTCGAAGCCAAGGAGGCCGGCGGTCATCTGGGTACCAACGTGGCCCTGCGCGAGCTTTTCCCCGAAATCCGCAAGGTGGTCACCAAGGTCCCCCTGATCGCGGCCGGCGGCATCACCAACGGCTATGAAATGGCGGAAATGATGGACAAGTACGGAGCAGACGGCATCCAGATCGCCACCCGCTTTGTCCTCACCAAGGAATGTTCGGTGGCGGAAAGCTTCAAGCAGGCCATGCTCCACGCCAACCAAGAAGACATCTCCCTGATCAAATCCCCGGTAGGCCTGCCCGGTCGGGCCATCAAGACCCCCTTTGTCAAGCAGCTCTTGAGCAATGCCGACCTCAAGGCCAAGGAATGCAAATACAAGTGCCTGAAAAAATGCGACCATGTGTATTGCATCAGCGACCGGCTCACTGCGGCCTGCGAGGGCAACATGGAAGATGGCCTTGTTTTTTCCGGAGAAAATGTTTTTAAAATCAAGGATATCCTCACAGTTCGCGAGGTTTTCGACCAGTTTATTTCCCAGGCCGAATCCATGTACAAGGAACCTACGGCGACCTATTGAGCAGGAATCCTCACACCTTGCTCTCCTGCCCGGAAAACCCCATGGACCCATCTTCTGACCTGCCAGATCTGCCGGAACCCCTCATCATCCCACGGGCCGAACACCCCATCTCCCGCAAGGATATCGACCGCGAGGCCCTGAAGGTGATGCACCGCCTCCGCGACGCGGGCTTTTCCGCCTACCTGGTGGGCGGTGCGGTGCGCGATCTTTACCTCGGCAAAACCCCCAAGGATTTCGACATCAGCACCAATGCCCGGCCCGGGCAGCTGCGCACCCTGTTCCGCAACAGCCGGATCATCGGCCGCCGCTTTCGCCTGGTGCAGGTCTTTTTCTTTGGCGGCAAGATCGTCGAGGTTTCCACCCTCCGCTGCCGCAGCGAATTTGAAGAGGGCGACAAGGAAGAGGACGAGGTGCTGGCCCACAACAACACCTTCGGCTCGGAGGCGGAAGACGCCTTCCGGCGGGATCTCACCATCAACGCTCTGTTCTATGAGATAGAGAACTTCACCATCATCGACTACACGGGCGGGGTGGCAGACCTCAACAACAAGATTGTCCGCATTGTCGGGGAGCCGGACCGGAGGATTATCCGGGATCCCGTCCGCATGATGCGGGCCATCCGCCACGCGGCCAGAAGCAATTTCACCATCGAGGCTCGCACCTGGCAGGCCATTGTCACCAACCTCGACACCCTGCGCCTCTGCCCGGATTCCCGGGTTCGGGACGAATTTTTCAAAGACCTGAACAGCGGCGCCTGCGCTCCCTGGTGTCGGCTTGCCGTTGCCAGCGGACTCTTCTTTCTCCTTCTTCCGTGCTATGATGGGATCATCAACCGGGAACAGGAGGAGCCATCGGGCCAAACCCGCCTCCTCTTCTCCCTGTGTCAGGTGATCGACCGCCTGCATGGTGAAGGCAGCCCCCTGCCGGAACACCTCCTGCTCGCAGTCCTCTTGCTGCCCTGGGCCCAGGCGCGCTTCGACTTGGTGAACCAGGCTGCCGAAGGACGCGAGGCCTTTACCTTTTCCCGCACCCTCCGCGCCGAGGTTGATGCCCACCTGGAACACCTCAATGTCAAGCGGGCCTCCAGGGAGGAGATCACCTCGCTGCTGGTCAATCTCCCGGCCTTTGTCCGACACGGCGCAGAGCAAACTTGGCCCGCCTGGTTGAAACGGAAAAGTTATTTCCCCGATGGCCTGCTGCTCTTTCAGCTTTACCAGGAGGCCCTTGGCGGCTCACCCGCCGATCTGGCGGTGCGGCCGCCCGAGTCTACCGCTCCCCACCACCACGCCCCCAGAAGCGGCAAGCCCAGGACCGGTAAACCCCGGTCGCCCCGGTCAGAAAGCCGCATCCCTGCGTTTTCCGGCAAGAAGGGCGGGATCTTTGGCCTCAAGTAGGCCAAGCCCTGCCGCCAGTGCTTGCTTTTAGAGACAAGGCCTTACTGTGAACCAGCTGCCCGACATCACCAACCTCCAAGCCCTGCCTCTGGCCGAACTCATGCGACAGGCCCTGGCGACCAAGCTTGCCCGACGGGGGGCCTCCTTTTCCCTGTGCAGCATCATCAATGCCAAATCCGGCCGATGCAGCGAGGATTGCCATTTTTGTGCGCAATCGGCCCATTACCAGACCGAGGCACCGGTCTATCCCCTGCTGGACAAAGCCCAAATCCTTGCCGCTGCCCATGAAGCCAAAAAAATCGGGGCCAGCCGCTTTTCCCTGGTGACCAGCGGCAGGGGGTTGGCCAATGAAGATCTGCCCCAGGTGCTGGATATCATCCGCGCCATCCGCAAAGAGGTGGGAATCAAGGTCTGCGCCTCCCTCGGAATCTTGGGTGCGTCCGAACTGGGCCAGCTCAAGGAGGCCGGCGTTTCCCGCTACCACCATAACCTGGAATCCTCCCGGGAGTTCTTCCCCCAGGTCTGCACCAGCCACAGCTTTGCTGACCGGCTCGCCACCATCAAGGCCGCCCAGGCCGTGGGCCTTTCGGTGTGCAGCGGCGGCATCTTCGGCCTGGGAGAATCCGAGGCAGATCGGTTGTCCATGGCCATGAGCCTTGTCGAATACGGAATTGATTCGGTACCCATCAATATCCTCATCCCCCTGCCCGGCACGCCCTGCGCCGGAGTTGCCCCCCTGCCCATCGCGGAGATCCTCCGCTCCATCGCCCTCTACCGCCTGATCCTGCCCCAGGCGGCGATCCGCCTGGCTGCCGGCCGCGAATCCGCCCTGGGCGATTTTTTAAGCTCCGCCTTCCTGGCCGGGGCCGACGGCATGATGATCGGCGGCTATCTCACCCAGCGGGGCCGCTCCCCAGAGGCAGACCGGCAATTTGCCGAAGACATCAAACAACTATGGTCGATCTGAAGAACTGGCTGAACCAGCAACGGGAAAAGGGAGGGCTCCGCAGCCTACGCCCGGTAATCCGCCGAGGCAAAGGGCGGCTCACCCTGGCCGGAGACGATGCCCAAGAGCTGCTCGACTTCTCATCCAATGATTACCTGGCCCTGGCCGAACATCCGGCCCTCATTGCCGCCGCCCAAGAGGGGCTGCGCCGGTTTGGCGCAGGTTCGGGCGCCTCCCGCTTGATGAGCGGCGATCTCGCCGTGCACCATGAATTGGAAGAAGCAGTGGCTCTGCTCAAGGGCAAGGAGGCCGCCCTCACCTTCGGCTCCGGCTACATGGCCAACACCGGCATCATCCCCGCCCTGGTGACACGCCATGATCGCATCTTCAGCGATCGGCTGAACCATGCCAGCATCGACGACGGCTGCCGCCTCTCCGGCGCCCGCCTGGTCCGCTTCCGGCACAACGACCTCAATCATCTCGAAGAGCTGCTCAAGGAAAAACGGGGGACAGGCACAGCCCTGATCGTGGTGGAATCCATTTACAGCATGGACGGCGACCGCTGCCCGCTGCGCGAACTGGTGCAGCTCAAGGAGCGATTCGACTGCCTGCTCATGGTGGACGAGGCCCATGCCACCGGGGTTTTTGGCGCAAACGGCGGCGGGGTTATCGAAGAGGACGGGGTGGGCAGCGGGGTGGATCTGGCCATGGGCACCTTTGGCAAGGCCCTTGGCAGCTATGGCGCGTATGTGGCGGGCAACAGGGAGATGATCGAGTATCTGCTCAACCGGGCCAGGAGCTTTGTCTTTTCCACGGCCTTGCCGCCCTCCGTTGCCGCAGCCTCTCTTGCTGCGGTGCAGCTCGTCCGGCAGGAGCCAAATCAGCGCCGCGAACTGCATGGGAAAATCGATTATTTCAAAGGGCTGCTGCGCACCGGAGGATACGGCGCGGACCTTGGCCCCTCGCAGATCATCCCCATTCTGGTCGGGGAGAGCAGGGCGGCGCTCAACAAAGCCGGTTTGCTCCAAAAGCAGGGGATCTTCGCCACGGCCGTCCGACCACCCACCGTGCCGGAAGGCACAGCGCGGCTCAGGTTTACCATTACCCGTCATCACAGCACCGCGGACCTTACCCTGGCAGCCAAAGCGCTGCTGGAGATCATGGCATAAGTCGCATTATTTCTATAATGGGGAACAGGGGAGAAAAAGCGAAGAAAAAAAATTGTCGGGCTGGGAAAACCCCAGCCCGACAATGGAACAGCGACTTACTTTGCAGCAGGAGCAGCAGGAGCCTCAACAGGGGCAGCAGCAGGGGCAGCAGCCTCAGGAGCAGCAGCAGGAGCAGCAACAGGAGCAGCGGGCTCAACAGCGGGAGCAGCGGGAGCAGCCTGCTCTACCGGGGGAGCTACTACTGCTTCTTCAGCTTTCTTACAGGCAACCAGGCCGGTAGCAAGGAGCAGCATCAGGGCAAAAGCAACGGTCATTTTAACTGATTTCATGTTCTCTTCCTCTCTTTGTGTTTTAATAATTGCGACAATGCGCATTACGCTTGGTAGTGATCACTCCTGGATCACCCAGCCAACTCTTCCCTCGGTCAGGGGGTGACAAATATGACTTTTATACATCCGCTCCTCGCCTGAGTAAAGGAAAAATATACGCAACCCCAGAAAAAAAGGCTCTCACCCCTTATTTTTGACAAAAAGGACAGCAAAAAGTCGCCCGCCCACCCAAGACGGTGCGCACTATCGGCTGGCCGCAGCGCAGGCAGGGCTGGCCCTGTCGCCCGTACACTGCAAGTTCCAACTGAAAATACCCGGCCTCACCGCTGACGTTCTCGTAATCGGAGATGGTGGAGCCGCCCATGGCAATGGCTTTTTTCAAAATGAGGCGGCTCTTCTTGACGATGAGCTGCCAGTCCAACTTCGACAGCCGATTGACCGGGGCCTGCGGATGGGTGCAGGCGGCAAAAAGGGTTTCGTTGGCGTAAATATTGCCTAACCCCACCACCACCCGATTGTCCATGAGAAAGCTCTTCACCGGCAGCCTCTTGCCTCGCGCCTTTTGAAGCAGATACTCGGCGGAAAACTCCTCGGAAAACGGCTCCGGCCCCAAACCGGCAAAGGGATCATGCTCCCGCAGCTCTTTTTCCGAATATACCTCGACACAGCCAAACCGACGCACATCGTTGAAGCGCATCTCCTTGCCGTTATCCAGCAAAAAACGGAGATGATCGTGCTTACGGCGGGGAGTGTCGCGGTCAAAAATGCCGATCTTGCCGGTCATGCCGAGGTGGAAGAGCATGATGGCCTTGCCGGTCAAGCGCAGGAGGATATATTTAGCGCGGCGCTCCACCCCCAAGATAAAAGCGCCCTCGACGAGGCGATACATCTTGGCCCTGGGGAAAGGCTTGCGCAACCGCTTGTTGCTGAAGGAAACCGAAAGGATCTTCCGCTTGCGCACCAGAGGGGCAAGCCCCTGGCAGACCACTTCCACTTCCGGCAGTTCAGGCATGGCAAGGCTCCTTTTTTAGCCTGCAGCGTCGGGCTTGATCTTCCGGATCAGCCTGGGAATGGAGAAGGAGCTGGCAAAGAGCGCCAAAGAAAATGCGGCCTTCCAGCTCACCAGCTGCCACCAGTCGCCGGATCTCCACACCTCGGCCACAGTGGCGAAGAAAAAGGTAAGGACAAAGCCTCCGGCGAGGATGCCAAACAGGGTGCCGAAGAAATACTCTTTGAATGTCACCCTGGTCAGACCCATGCCGAAGTTGAGGGGGGTGAAGGGAAAAAAGACCAGCCGCAGGTAGAGCACCGTGGCAAAGCCGTTGGCCGCGATCCGATCATCGTATTTTTTCAGCCGCTCGCCGATCAGACCTGCGGCAAAATCCCGGCCCAGGTAGCGGCCGATGAAAAAAGCCAGGGAGGCGCCGAGCATGGCACCCACCTCGTTGTAGAGAAAGCCGTAAAAGGTCCCGAACAGCAGGGCACCAATGCCGGTAAACAGGGTGGCGGGGAGAAAAAGACAGATGCCTCCGGCATAGAGGAGCACGAAAACCAGCGGCCCCCATGGGCCAAAGGCGTTCACCAGGGACTGCAGGTAGTCGGGCGAGATGTATTCCCGCACCGGGGTAAAGCGAAACAGACCGATCATTGCGACCAAAAACAGGGCGAAAACCACCGCCTTGCCAATGCCTTTTTGGGAAATCTCGTCGGGTTTCATGGTGCGCCGCCCAACCGTGATGCCGCCTTAGTCCACAACGGACACTGCCCCCCGATACATTCCCGGTTCACGGTAAACTGCTGGCAGACAAAATCAGCCTCGGCCAGAAGCGACACCGGCAGCAGCCGATGGGAAAGCAGCGCCGCTTCCCGCAAAGCCGTAACCGTTTCCCGCTGGCAGCACCGCGCCCCTTGGGTCAACGCGATCTCGCCCAGCACCCGGGAGGTGATCTCCTGCACCTGCTGTCGGGCCTTGGGGGTAAGGGGCGTGGCCTCCAGGAGAACGCTGAAGGCGATGCCCACCCCGGCTGCAGCCCCGCAATTGCCCCAGAAGCCGCAGACCCCGCCGGGCACCTTGCTGCCCCGCTCGATGCCGGCGAGGATGTCTTCCCGGCTGATCTTGCCACCCAGGTTCCGGTAGGTGGCCAGAATGATGCCCGGCACCATGGCATGGTGCTCCGGCCCGTGCAGGGGAATGGCCGGGTGGCGACGGATGGTATCCAGAAGCACCAGCATATCCTGTTCTTTCGTTTCGGCGCAAAGCAGGCGGATGGCGGAAAGGCCGTCCTGCTGGTGGCAGGCATCGCAGATATAATGGCCCTCAACGCAGACCGCGTTAGTTTTCTTGACCCCGCCACAATAATGGCAAGCCACCTCCCGGTCATGGGCGAGATAGCCGATCTCCTTGCCGCAGGCCATACAGCCCGACGGATGTCGAGTGCCAACCGGCTTGGACAGAGTAGGAAGGGCGACAATCTTGCTCGGCGCGCTCTCATCCTGCCCGGTGCCGCAACAGCCACTGCCCTGAAGCAGAGGGATATCAGCCCCGATTTGCGGTGCGCAGCAACTATTCTCCAAGGCTAGGTTGGCTACTGCCCCCTGGGCATCGAGAACAAACAGGGAATCACACAGGCTTTCCGCCTCGCTTACATCCACGGTCGCACGCTGACCCTTAAGGAGCATGGTCCCGCCCTCCGTCCATACGGCGGCAAACGGCCCCCTATAGATGACCTCCACCTGCCGCATCGCTTCCGGCTTGTAGGCCCGGAAGGTCAGGGAATAGAAGCTGGTATCGCCTTCGATCCGGTAGGGAAAGCGCTTGACCAGGCTGATTCCGGCAAAACCGGCACCCCGGAGCATGCCCAGCAGATCCTCCTGCCGCATCGCCCCACCCAGGCATTCGCCCCGGAACTGCTCATTATTTTTGATGGCCACCGGAATGGTGTCGTCGGTGACAATATCGGACACCACCAGCCTGCCGCCGGGCTTGAGAATCCGAAAGATCTCGTGCAGGGTTTGCCGCTTGTCCGGGCTTAAGTTTATCACGCAGTTGGAGATCACCACACTGGCAGTGGCGTCCTCCAGGGGGATGTCTTCGAGAAACCCTTTTTTGAATTCCACATTGTCATAGCCCAGGCGGCTGGCCACCGTTGCCTTGGCCACCTCGGCCAGGTGGAGCATCTCCTCGGTCATGTCGATGCCGATCACCCGGCCGGTTGGCCCCACCTGGGGTGCAGCCATGAAGCATTCGACCCCGCTGCCGCTGCCCAGATACACCAGGACCTCGCCGGGCTGGGGCTCGGCATCCTTGACCGGGCTGCCGCAGCCGTAAGATTTTTTACGGGAGTCCGCCGGGATGAAATTGGCCAGGGCCTGGTCCGGGGCAAAGGGATTGACGATCTCTTCGTTGGCGGTGACGGCGGCCCGGCCATAAAATTCGCGCACCGTGGCGTGCCCCTGGTCGTCGGCCAGGGAGACCACGCAGTTGCAGTGGGTAAGCGCCACCTCTCCGCCGTCCGGGCAATCGTGGCGCACCTCGCCCATCCGCAACAGGAGTTCGCCCTTTGCCCGGCTGGGATATTTGCAGGCCTGTCGGCTGATCAGCCAGAGGGCCAGGCCGTTGTACAGATCCACATAGGGGTCGTGCCCCACCAAATCGCCGCCGGCCAGATAACTGTGGTCGAGATCGCCGCCGCCCACCACAAACCGGAGGGGATTGTCCCGGTAGGACTCGTTTGCCACCAAGGAAGCCTTGCGGATCTTTTTCAGCACCGGACTCTGCCGCCACACCGCCTCCAGGCCATCGGCCAAGGGGCCGCAGACCAAGTCCGCTATGCCCACCAGGGCAGGGGAGGGGTAGATCAGCCCGTCCGGCCCCACAGCCAGCGACTCCCATGCCGCGTTGGACAGGTCGTGCCGGGTGCCTGGGGTGCTGAACACCTGGCTGCGCAGGGTTTCCACATTATCGATGCGCACCCCACAGCTTTCCGCCATCTCCTGAGCCCGAATCAGTTGGGGAAGGATCAGGGCCGGGGCGACAAACTGCTCCGGGCTGCCCTTGCCCCGAACAAAATGCCAGAGCAGATGGATGTTGCTGATCCCCTGGTCGGCAGCAAAGGCGACAATCTCGGCCAATTCGCCAACATTGTCCCGATTCACCGCCACGGACAGGGTAAGGGGAAAGCCCATATCCTTGAGCAACCCCAGGCTTTCCAACAGCCCGGCAAAGGAGCCTTTCCCCCGCAACGCCTCATGCTGCGTGGCCAGGCCATCGAGGCTGAGTTGGAGATGGAAGCGTTCCCTGGGCAAGGATGCTAGTGCATCAAGATGCTCCCGGACCAGCAACCCGTTGCTGAGCACCACCACATGGATCTTTGGATCGGCAAGCAGTTGGGCCACCATAGCGACAAAGCCCGGATAAACAAAGGGCTCGCCCCCGGTGAAATAGAAGAGAGTGCAGCCCAAAGCCCTGGCCTCGGCGATCCCTTGAGCCAAAACTTCCGGAGACAGGGTCGCGGCCTGGGCCGGGGAGGAAGCAAAGAGACAATGCCGGCAGGCCAGATTGCAGCGGTCGGTGAGATGAAACCAGCATTCCTTCAAGCTGGTCAGGGTGAGCAGTTGGTAGCGGCCTGGGTACGGGGAGGCTGGTTCGGCAGCAAGCTGGGAGACAAGCCGCCGGGCTGCCAGTATCCGCCCGCCATGGTCTTTTTCAGAAGGCGCGCTGTCGGCAAGACCTTTCCCCTGTTGCAGCTCTTGCAACAGACAATCAGCCTCGTGATCCGGCACGAACCAGTCCGGCCTTTCCGGCTGCACATACACCGGGGTTCCGTCCTGCTTCAAGCGTTGCCATTCTTCAAACATGCACTGATCTCCCTGACTTCCTGATTAGAATTTAATGATTTCCTTCAATATACAGCACAAGCGCAAAGGGCAAAACAAAAATCTTAGCGTCTGCGCGTCGTTGCGTTATAACTAGAGCCATTGAACACCAAAGGAGAAACAATGGCCGAAGAGCGAACCACCCTGCGCACAAAAATCCTGGCCGCCCGCGATGGCCTGCCCCCGGAAGAGCGGCAGCAAAAAAGCCGGGCCATCACCGAACGCCTCCTTGCCCTACCGGAGTTTAGCGCCAGCCACTGCGTGTTTTCCTATGTCAGCTTCCGCAGCGAGGTGGAAACCCTGCCCCTCATCGCCCATTGCCTGAGCAGGAGCGTGGCCATGAGTGTGCCCCTGACCCTGCCTGCGGAACACCGGTTGCTGGCCTATGGCATCACCGATATAAGCCGGGATCTTGCCCCTGGCTATTACGGCATCCTGGAACCGGCGGAGGCCCTGCCCCTGGTGGACCCAGCCTCCATCGAGGTGGTGGTGGTTCCGGGCAGTGTCTTTGACACTCACGGAGGGCGGCTGGGATACGGCGGCGGCTTTTATGACCGCTTTTTGCAAAGCGCGGCGCCCCAGGCCCTGCGGATCGGCCTGGCCTTTGATCTCCAGGTTGTTGCCGCAGTGCCCCTTGAAAGCCACGACCAGCGGCTCGACTATCTTATCACCGAAACCCGCACTATTCCTTTGGAGAGAAAAACACCATGCGCCGAAATACAGCGGTCCTGAAAGACCCGCTCTTTCTTGAACACGACCCGGGCTACGACCATGTGGAAAGCCCGGAACGCCTCACCGCCATCTACCAGGCCCTTGCCCGGCCCGAAGAAGCCGAGGCCTTTTTCTATCCCGAATGCGAACCTGCCAGCTACGCCGATCTGGTGGCGAACCACACCCCTGAACACATCGCCCGGGTGGCCGAGACCGCGGGCAAACAGTTCGACGTGCTCGACCCGGACACCCACACCTCCCCCCGCTCCTACGAGGCAGCGGTGCTGGCGGCAGGCGCGGTGATCACCGGCCTCAAGCTGGTGGCTTCCGGCCAGGCCGACAATGCCGCAGCCCTGGTCCGCCCGCCCGGACACCATGCCGAGGCGGATCGGGCCAAGGGCTTCTGCCTGTTCAACAACATCGCCGTCGGCGCCCGCTACGGCCTGAAACATCTGGGTATGAAACGGATCTTCATCCTCGACTGGGATCTGCACCACGGCAACGGCACCCAGCATTCCTTTTACGACACCGACCAGGTGCTCTACTGCTCCACCCACCAGTACCCGCTGTATCCAGGGACCGGCTCCCTTAAGGGAACCGGCACAGGCAAGGGCGAGGGCTACACCCTCAACGTGCCGTTGCCCGGTGGTCAAGGCGACCAGGACTTTGCCCGGATTCTGGACGAATTCGTGGCCCCGGTTGCCCGGCAGTACCAACCGGACTGCATCATGATCTCGGCCGGGTACGACACCCATGTCTTGGACCCCCTCGGCGGCATGGCCGTTACCACCACTGGGTTTGCCTATATGACCAAGGTTATGGTCGATCTGGCAACGGAGCTCTGCGGGGGCCGACTGGTGCTGGCGCTAGAGGGAGGGTACCACCTGCAAGGCCTTGCCGATGGCGTACTGGCCAGCCTCCATGAAATGAGCGGGGAGGGAGGGTTGCCAACCGCCGCGTTCACCGCCCTGGCCCAGGCAAAAAGGCCCCTAGCCGCACTGGATGCAGCCCTGGCGGTGGCAAAAAAATACTGGACTTTTTAAAGGAAACTCTGTGTTATAAAAAGAGTGTGGTTGTGGCCTTTTTCGGGCCACGGCCGTACACGCACCCCTTAAGGACCTATTCACCATGGCACAGGCAAAGATCCTCATCGCGGACGACGACACCCTGGTTCGGGAGGCCGTCTACAAAATACTTTCCATGTTCGGCCACACGGTGGTGCCCTGCGCCAGCGGCGAAGAGGCTCTGGCAAACCTGAACGGGGATTTCGACCTCGTCATTCTCGACATCAACATGCCCGGACTGGACGGCTTTGAAACCCTCAAGCTCATCAACGACCGCAATTACGGGATTCCGGTGATCTTCCTCACCGGCGCGGGCTCCATGGAGTACGCGGTTAAGGCCATCAACCTGGGGGCCTACGACTTCATCCCCAAGCCCATCGAAGATCTGGACATCTTCAACATCAAGGTCAAGCGGGCCATTGAAAAACGGATGTACGTCGTCCAGGAGAAGGCCTACAAGGAAAACCTCGAAACAGAGGTGCGCAACAAAACCCGCGAATTGGCGGAAAAAAACCGCCAACTGGAAGAATACAACGAGAACCTGGAAATCTCCGCCTTAAACACCATGCTCACCCTGCAGACCGCCCTGGAAGAAAAGGACATGTACACCGCAGGGCATACCACCCGAGTCACCCTGCACGCCATGAGCATCGGCCAGGCCCTGCGCCTGGGCCAGGACGAGATGACCGTGCTGGAGCGGGCCTGTAAGGTGCATGATATTGGCAAGCTGGTGGTGGATGTCAGCTACATCCGAAAACCCGGACCGCTCACCGATGAAGAATGGCTCCTCATGAAAAAACATCCGGAGATAGGGGCCAACATCATCACGCCCCTGGCCTTTATGCAGCAGGAACTGTTCATCGTCCGCCACCACCATGAGCGCATGGACGGCAAGGGCTATCCCGATGGTCTCGTCGGCGATGAGCTGAACCTGTTGACCAAGATCATCACCGTGGCAGACAGCTATGACGCCATGACCTCCAAGCGCAGCTACAAGCAAAACCTGGAACTCAAGGATGCCATCACCGAGCTGAACCGTTGCGCCGGGAGCCAGTTTGACCCCGAGGTGGTGCGGGTCTTTGTCGAGGTTCTCGAAAACCAAGCGACAACAGGGGCTCACTGACCCCCTCGCCACACCGCTTCGAAATGGCTGGGCCCAGCACAGCCGGGGAAATGGCATTGACTTGCCCGGCTGAATGCGTTACAAAACAAGGCATGAAAATCACCCCGGAAGAAGTACGATATGTCGCCAAACTGGCGAGGCTTTCGCTGTCGGAGGCAGAGGTGGAAAAAACCACCCTGCAACTGGATGGCATTCTGAGCTATGTGGAAAAACTGGGCGAGTTGGACACCTCCGGCGTTTTGCCCACGACCCATGCCCTGGCCATCCATAATGCCTTCCGCGAAGATGAGACCCGCAAATCTCTGTCCCAGCAGGAGGCCTTGGCCAACGGCCCGGCACAGAACGGCGAGGCCTTTGTGGTGCCCAGAGTTATTTGATGACTTCGGGCTTTGGCAAAAAACCATGCAGCCTGCCCGTTACGGACCTCCTTTCCGAGGTCCGTTTTTGTTGGTGCTCCCCGCGCCAGCGGCAGACATCCTAGAAAATCAGAGCGGTACTGTACATTATGGAACTCCACGCCTTCACCATTCATGCCTTGCAGGATCTCCTCGCCAAGGGGGAAATATCCTCCATGGAACTGACCCGTTCGCTGCTCGACCGGATCGACACCGTGGAGCCCAAAGTCAACGCCTATATCACCCTAGACCGCAACGGCGCCCTGAACCAGGCAGAGGCCGCAGATGGGCAACGCAAACGGGGCGAGGGCGGCAGCCTCTGCGGCATTCCGCTCTCCATCAAGGATGTTCTCTGCACCAAGGGGTTGCGCACAACCGCCGGTTCCAAGATCCTCGAACCCTTTATCCCGCCCTACGACGCCACAGTGGTGGAAAAGCTGCGGGCCGAAGGCGCGGTGATTCTCGGCAAGGTGAGCATGGACGAATTCGCCATGGGCTCGGCCAATGAAAACTGCGCCTACGGCGTACCGAAAAACCCCTGGAACCTCGCCCATGTCTGCGGCGGCTCCAGCGGCGGCTCGGCAGCCTCGGTGGCAGCGGACGAATGCATCGCCTCCCTGGGCTCGGACACCGGCGGCTCCATCCGCCAGCCCGCCTCCCACTGCGGGATCGTCGGGATCAAGCCTACCTATGGCCGGGTCTCCCGCTTCGGCCTGTTGGCCTATGCCTCATCCCTGGATCAAGTCGGCCCGCTCACCAAAGATGTGCGCGACGCCGCCATCATGCTGAGCGCCATCAGCGGCCATGACCCACGGGATTCCACCTCGGTCAACCAGCCGGTGCCGGATTATACCGCTGCCCTTGCCACGGATTGTAAGGGCCTCACCATCGGCATCCCAAAGGAATATTTCGGCGCAGGGCTTGACCCGGAGGTGGAACAGGCGGTGCGCAAGAGTATCGCCCTGCTCACCGAAGCCGGGGCCAAGACCGTGGAGGTCTCCCTGCCCCACACCGAGTACGGGGTCGCGGCCTACTACATCATCGCTCCAGCCGAGGCCAGCTCCAATCTGGCCCGCTACGACGGGGTCAAATACGGCTTCCGCGACCACGACCAGCACGAACTCCTTGAAATGTACCGCCACAGCCGTTCCAAGGGCTTCGGGGAGGAGGTGAAACGCAGGATCATCATCGGCACCTACGCGCTCTCCTCCGGCTACTACGACGCCTACTACAAAAAGGCCTCCCAGGTCCGCACCCTGATCATCCAGGATTACGCCAAGGCCTTTGCCCAGTGCGACCTACTGGTCTCCCCGGTCACCCCGGCACCAGCCTGGAAGATCGGGGAAAAGATCGACGACCCGCTATCCGTCTATCTCTCCGATATCCTTACCATCTGTACCAACCTGGCCGGATTGCCCGGCATGTCGGTGCCCTGCGGGATAAGCAGCAGCGGTCTGCCCATCGGCCTCCAGCTCCAGGCCAGCCATTTTGCCGAGGAAAAGATCTTCCGGGCCGCCTATGCCCTGGAACAGCGGCTCGACCTGGCAGGCAACAAGCCGAAGTTATAGAAGAAATTTGCCACGAAAGGACACGGACCGTACAACAATGTCCGGGGTGAAAATCGCAGTATGCAAAAAATCCCCTCCCCCCTTGCGGGGCGAGGGTTAGGGTGGGGGGGAGCTGCTTGCGGCCGCGATGAACTTCACCCGCCCCCTAACCCCCTCCCGGCAGGTAAGCGGCAGGTAAGCATAGACTCCGAGGGAGGGGGAACTTACTGCAAAAAATTCACCGACCAACGCTGGAAAAATTTCGTGGCCCCATCTCTTTTGTGAGGATTATATCTCCATGAAACTCCCTGTGCGCGACAACATCGCAAGCCTCATCCCCTATCCGCCGGGTAAACCCCTGGAAGAGCTGGAGCGCGAGTACGGCATCACCGGCTCCATCAAGCTGGCCTCCAACGAAAACTCCCTGGGTCCGTCACCCAAGGCCGTGGCCGCCGTGACCGACAGCCTGAAAAACCTGCACCGCTACCCCGATGGCAGCTGCTATTACCTGGCCCAGGCATTGGCGGAAAAGATCGGCGTGGCCCCGAACCAGCTGGTATTTGGCAACGGCTCAAACGAAGTCATCCAACTGCTGATCGCGGCCTTTCTCGCACCAGGCGAAGAGGTAATCACCAGCCAGCCCACCTTTCTCGTCTATCAAAAGGCGGTCCAGGCCCAGGGCGGCGTCAACCGGGTGGTGCCACTGGTGAACATGCAGCATGACCTGGACGCCATCGTCCGGCAGATTACCGCGAAAACCCGATTGATCTTTCTCGACAACCCCAACAATCCCTGTGGCACGGTGTTCAGTAACGAGGCCTTTAGCGCCTTTCTCGACCGGGTGCCGGATGGGGTGATTGTCGCTCTAGACGAGGCCTATGTGGATTTTGTCGAGCCGGGCCTGCGCCTGGACGCCCGGGACTATCTCAAGCACCGGGTGCCGGTGGTGGCCCTGCGCACCTTTTCCAAGGCTTACGGGCTGGCGGGCTTAAGGGTTGGCTACGGCCTGATGCATGCCGACATCGCCGACTACCTGCACCGGGTGCGGCAGCCTTTCAACGTCAATCTGCCTGCCCAGGCCGGGGCCTTAGCAGCTCTGAGCGATGACGAACATTACGAGAAAACCATCGCCTTCAGCCGAGAGGGCATCGCCTGGTTGAGCAGCGAGGTGGAAAAACTCGGCTGCCACGCCTTCCCCAGCCAGACCAACTTTTTCCTCATCGACGTAAAATGCGACGGCAAGAAGCTGTACGAGGCCCTGCTCCACCAGGGGGTCATCGTCCGACCCATGAACGCCTACGGCTACCCGACCTATATCCGCATCACCGTGGGGTTACCGGCGGAAAACCAGCGCTTCGTCAAGGCGCTCACCTCAGCTCTCACGGAGATGGATCGTGCTTGATCCCAAGGCCATTATCACCATCGATGGCCCCTCGGGTGCTGGGAAAAGCACGATCAGCCGGGGGCTGGCAGCAAAGCTCCACTTCACCTATCTGGACACCGGCGCCATGTACCGGGCGGTGGGACTGGCTCTGGCGCAACAGGGCGTTGACCTGGCCGACACGCCCGCGCTTACACAATGCCTGGCAAAAATCGAGCTGACCCTTGTTCCCAACGGCGATGATGATGTGCGGGTGCTGCTGGGTGGCGAAGATATTTCCCAGGCCATCCGTACCCCGGAGATGGGCATGGTGGCCTCGCGGGTTTCCGCCAATCCGCTGGTGCGGGAAAAGCTCACCGCCCTGCAACGGCAGCTGGGGGAGGCAGGCGGCATTGTCGCCGAGGGCCGCGACATGGGCACGGTGGTTTTCCCCAAAGCGGCCTGCAAGTTTTTCCTCAACGCCTCGGCCGAAGAGCGCGCCCGCCGCCGCCAAGCCCAGCTGGCGGAAAAAGGCCAGACCGTGGACTATCAGGAAATTCTGGACCAGATCAGCAAACGCGACTATGATGATTCCAGACGTGCGCTTGCCCCGCTCAAGCCCGCGCCCGACGTCATTCTTGTCGATTCTTCCAGCATGGGACCCGAAGCGGTCATTGATTACATGCTGGCCAGCATTGCCAAATCAGCCCGGTAGGTCGTACAGCCAACAGGAGGAGAGCATGAAGGATGAAACCCGGTCCCTGAAGCGCAGACACCTTGTGTACTACCTTGAGGTCTACGATGATGATGCCAACGAACTTCTAGGGCATCTCGTCGATCTGACCACCACCGGTCTCAAGCTGGTGAGCAAGAGGCGGATTCCCACCAACCGGAACTACCGACTGCGGATGATGCTGCCGGAGGGCTATTTTTCACAAAAAGATCTCTACTTCGAAGCAAAGAGCATGTGGAGCTCCAACGATATCAACCCGGATTTTTACGACACGGGCTTTGCCGCACCAGAACTGGACCCCGCCGCCCAGAACATCATCCACGATCTGGTAAGCCAGATCAGCTTTAACGACTGAAGAGACGCAGGGACGATGAATACCGTGCTCGACTGCCGGGGGCTGGCCTGCCCACAACCTGTAATCCGGGCCAAGGAGTTGCTCGACTCCCTGGCGCAAGGCACCGTGGAGGTACTGGTTGACAACGAGGCAGCGCAGAGCAATCTGGAGCGCTTCGGCAAAAGCCAGGGCTGCACCGTCGGAATCCGCGCCTCCGGAGACACCCGCCACATCACTATCAGCAAGGGGCCGCGCGGAGATGCCGCCAGGGCTGTTGCCCCAGAGGATTACCGTTGCGACCTGCCCGGCACCGACCTGATTGTCGTGATTCCCGCCGACACCATGGGGAGGGGCAACGATGCGCTGGGCGAGGTGCTCATGCGGGCCTATACCAAGACCCTCAAGCATCTCAGCCCCTTACCCGCCAAGATTTTCTTTTACAACGCCGGGGTGAAAATCACCGCCACCGAGTCCGATCTGATCGCGCCGCTTCAGGAGCTGGCCGACCTGGGGGTGAAAATCTACTCCTGCGGCACCTGTCTGGATTTCTTCAACCTTAAAGACTCCCTGCTGGTGGGAAAATCCTCCAACATGTTCGAGATCATGGACGCCATGGCTAAGGCCAGCAAAGTGATCAGCCCCTACTGAAGACAGCCTCCCTAACTATGCCCGATTCGCCCACCCCCATCTATCTCGACAACGCCGCCTCCTCCTTTCCAAAGCCCCAGGAGGTAACGGAGGCCATGCACCGGCTGATCCAAAAAATTTCCTTAAGCCCCGGTCGCTCAGCGCACCGCTTTTCCCTGGCTGCCAGTCGGGTAATCTTTGAGGCCCGCGAGCTGGTCGCCGATTTCTTCGGTTGCCCGGACTCAAGCCGGGTGGTGTTCACCAGCAATGTCACCGAGGCGCTCAATGTGGGCATCTTCGGGCTGCTCCAACCCGGCGATCAGGTGCTGACCACGGGCATGGAACACAACTCGGTGATGCGCCCCCTGCGCCACCTGGAAAAAACCCGGGGGATTGGCCTTACGATTCTGCCCACCGACCCCACCGGCGCCATCGACCCGGACGATATTCCCCCTCGCCTGAGCGCAAAAACCAGGCTCATCATCATCAACCATGTCTCCAACGTGACCGGAGCCGTGGCCGATCTTGCCGCCATCGGCAGCCGCAAGGGCGGGGCGCTCCTGATGGTGGACGCAGCCCAGTCCGCCGGGGTTTTCCCCTTGGACATGGACGCCTTTGGCATCGATTTTCTCGCCTTCACCGGGCACAAGGGGTTGTTCGGCCCCACCGGCACCGGCGGTTTTTTGCTAAGGGAAGGACTCCTGCTCCCGCCCCTCAAAATGGGCGGCACGGGCAGCAATTCTGAGCAGGAAGAACAGCCGCAAATGATGCCGGACTGTTATGAGTCGGGAACGCCCAACACCCTTGGCATTGGCGGCCTGGCCGCAGGGCTGGAATTTATCCGGAGCACTGACCGAGAAACAATCCGCAGCCATGAAGAACACCTCACCCGGATGCTGCTGGACGGCTTGAGCCAAATTCAGGGGATCACCGTGCACGGACCACCGGCCAGCGCTCGCAGAGGCTCGGCCGTTTCCCTGACCATGACAGGCAAAAGCGTGGCCGATCTCGCCTTTCTCCTTGATCGCCAATACGGGATCATGGCCAGAGCAGGACTCCATTGCGCACCCGCAGCCCACCGCAGCATCGGCACCTTTCCCCAGGGCACCCTGCGCCTTTCCCCCGGCTTTTTCAACACCGAGGCCGAAATCCAGACAACGCTCACCGCACTTGACAAGATCAGCACAACGCCTTAAATCCATGCCACACGTTCATCACTTGTACCAACGCGGCACCCCGCTGTTTCAAGCCAACAAACACCCGAGGCTTTTATGAAAAGATATCTCCAGGCATGTTCCCTCTTGATCCTCTTGCTTGCGGCAATCGCCTGTGGCGACAGAACCCCATCGGAAAACAAACCGGCACCATCGGCCGCCGGCCAGACCCCGGTTTTCCGCTCCCTTTCGCCGCAGGAGGCAAAATCCCTCATCGAGGCCCGTAAGGACTTGGTCTTGGTGGATGTCCGCTCACCGCAAGAGCTGTACGAGGGTTCCATTCCCGGCTCCCAGCTCATGCCCTTCACCGAACTCGCCCAAGGCAGAATGACCCTGCCCACGGGCAAGCCCATCCTGCTGATCTGCGCGGTGGGTGGGCGCAGCTATGCGGTGGGCCAGTATTTTTCCGGCAAGGGCTATGGGGAGATATACAACCTGAATGGCGGCATCAGCGCCTGGAAAGCGGCGGGGTTGCCCTTGCAGAGATAAGAGATCGGCTTCAAAAAAAGGAACGGCGGGCCAAGCCCGCCGTTCCTTTTTTCATACTTGCTTGACTGTCTTCACAACACGCACAAACGAGCCGTTACTGGGGTCCGAACGGATCTTTCACCTCCTGCTCCGGCTTGAACATCAGCTTCTTTGCCCCACGGTTGTCCGTGTACTTGGCCAGTTCCAGATCAATCTTGACCGGTACGTTTACCCCTGCCTTGGCCAGAGCCTGGCGCAACATAGCCTCCGCCTCGCCGGCATGCATGGTCGCGTCGCCCAAAATCCGCATGGCCTCGGTGGGGTTGTGGAATCCGAGCGAGTTTTCAGCGCCGAAGAACAGGTTGCGGTAGAACCCTGCTTCGTAGTGATCCTTGGCCAGATCGTACAGCTCTTTGTCAATCTCCTTGCCAGCTGCCTGCTCCTTGTGGGTCAACTCAAAAAGCTTGGCCACCCTGGCCAGGGCATAACCGGAACGGATGAACTGGGAAGCCGCCCGGTCCTGAATGGCTATCACCTGACTCTTCAGCCATTCCGGAGTCTCGGCGTGACATTGCTGGCAAGCCTTGAAGTCGTTTTTCATCGGGCTCATAATGCGGTGATCGGAAATCTTCTTGCTGCCAACCTTGGTGTACGGCATATGGCAATCAGCACAGGCGACGCCTGCCATCCAATGCACGCTGTTGTTGGAAAACATCTCGAATTCTGGATGGCGGATAAACGCCAGCTTGAAGCCGGTTACACTCTGGGTCCACTCCCCATAGGATTTATCGCTGCGGATCTTCTTGATGATGTTCTCGATTGAAATCGCGCCCCACTTGCTTTCATCCCAAGGAAAAATAACATCCTGCGATTTCATCTCAGCGGTCTTTTGGACACAGTAAGTAACATGACACTGGGCGCACACCAGACTTCGCTTGTCCTGATTGGTCAGTTTGGTCTCATCGACTCCCAGCTTAGCAAGCGCTTTGCCCAGCGTAAATCCGCGCGACAGCTTGAGGGTCATATCCTTGTTGTTGTGGCAGTCGATACAGGAAACACCGAGCTCTTGATGCTCTTTGGGGATTAAATTGAGTACATCCTTGTACGGCTTAGAAAAGTAATCAAGCCCATGTTTTTCAACCAGTTGCGCCGCGTAGGGGGTCTTGCAGGTCAGACAGGCACCACCAGCCTTAACCCGGGATGGATCGACTTCGAGTTGGTCTTTGAGCATGTGGTAATGGCCACGGGGTTCGTTGTACTCGACGCCAAAGCCCCAACCATTGAAGAGCAGCGCATTGAAGGGATATTCGGACAATTTATCAAAGGTTTGTCCGCCGTCGTTTCCTTTTTTATATTTGCTTTTGCCAGCCGGGGTGGCCTCGGCAGTCTTTTTCCAGCCTTCATATTCTTCCGGATAGGCCTTGCCCCAAACCGCCGGATCAACGGTGCCGTCCGGAATAGTTACACCTTTGACCTGCTCGGGTTTTGGCGGCGCACAGGCGGTTGTCATAACGCCGCACAGTGCGGCGGTCATGAATGTTGCAAGCAGTTTTCTCTTCATATTCGTTCTCCTGTGTGATGTGGCGAGATTATAGTGTTTCAATGCTGCCGGTCCCGGTGTGGGAAATGCGGCGGTGACAGCTCCAGCAGTTGCGGGAGGAGGTGTTCATCTGCGACACCAGTTGGCTGTGGCACCTGATGCAGTTGGCCTTAACCACTTTAGCGCCATGCTCCGACAGGGTGATCCGCTCGGGCACATGGCCGGAATGGAAAAACAGCACGTCCTTCATGCCGTCAATGGATTTCCAGACGTAGTGCAAGGCCAGGTTGTCGTTGGGAAGGTGGCAATCAACGCATTTTTTACGACGGTGCGCGCCGGAATGCATGAAGTTGGCGTACTCACCCTCCATGACGTGACAGCCTGCGCAGAAATCCGGGGACTCGGACTTGGCCAACAGGCGCGGCGGTCCCAGCAACAAATAGAAACCAATAAGGGTTGCGGAGATAGCGGCAACGACAACTATCCGCAGCCGTTTCCCTCTCAAAAATGATCCCATTTTTTTAGCTCCTTGACCCCTTCATGCCAGGAAAAACAGGTTGCCTCATCCGCACCCTTGCCGAACTTGGCCGTTTTAATTGCCGCCGAACCAGGGCTTCCCCAGGCCATGATCGAGCCTCTCCCTCTTCGTTTCTTCATCCTCTTCGCCTCCTCTATCTGATTGTTTTCTGGAAAAAACACAAATCAAGGATACAGAAAGTGTAGCACAAGGTACTTGACTTAGGTCAAGGCATTTGTTTTTGGCAAAAAAAGGGGGAAGCCCTTTCGGACCTCCCCCGTTACTGCGACATATTTTTGCTTTGAGATTAGATAATGGGCTTCATGGCCTCCATGTAGGAGCGCAGCTCCGCGCCGACCTCCTCGACCCCGGTGTAACGAATCGCCTCATTGACCCGGACCAGCTCCACATTGCTCACCCCATTGTCCTTGGCAACAAGGCCCTTGCCGATCACGTCGGTGTCGATCTTCTTCATGAAGGCGGCCAGCATGGGCCCGGCTGCATGGGCAAAGAGGTAGCAGCCGTACTCGGCGGTGTCGGAGATGACCACGTTCATCTCATAGAGCTTCTTGCGCGCGATGGTGTTGGCGATGAGGGGCACCTCATGCAACGACTCATAGTAGGCCGACTCATCCTTGATCCCTGCGGAAACCATGGTGTCGAAGGCCAGCTCGACCCCGGCCTTGACCATGGCCACCATCAGGATGCCATTGTCGAAATACTCCTGCTCGCTGATCTTCTTCTTGCCGGAGGTGGACTTCTCAAAAGCCGTCTTGCCGGTGGCTGCACGCCATTTGAGGAGGTTCTTGTCATTGTTGGCCCAGTCCTCCATCATGGTTTTCGAAAAATGCCCACTCATGATGTCGTCCATGTGCTTGGCAAAGAGCGGGGCCAGGATCTCCTTGAGCTCTTCGGCAAGATAGAAAGCCTTGATCTTGGCCGGATTAGACAACCGGTCCATCATGTTGGTGATGCCGCCATGCTTGAGCGCCTCGGTGATGGTCTCCCAGCCGAACTGGACGAGCTTGGAGGCGTAGCCGCTCTCGATGCCCTTTTCGATCATCTTGTCGTAGCACAGCAAGGAGCCTGCCTGGAGCATGCCGCAGAGGATGGTCTGCTCGCCCATCAGGTCGGATTTGACCTCGGCGACAAAGGATGACTCCAGCACCCCGGCCCGGTCTCCGCCGGTGCCGCAGGCATAGGCCTTGGCCTGTTCCCAGCCCTTGCCCTGGGGGTCGTTGGCGCGATGCACCGCAATCAGGGTGGGTACGCCGAAGCCGCGCTTGTACTCCTCCCGCACCTCGGTGCCAGGCGATTTGGGGGCCACCATGATGACCGTAAGATCCTTACGGATCTGCATGCCCTCTTCCACGATGTTGAAGCCGTGGGAATAGGAAAGCGTCGCCCCTTTCTTCATCAGCGGCATGATGGCGGAGACCACCTTGGTGTGCTGCTTGTCCGGGGTGAGGTTGATGACCAGGTCGGCCTTGGGGATCAGCTTTTCAAAGGTGTCCACGGCAAAGCCGTTGCCATGCGCGTTCTTGTAGGACTGCCGCTTGGTCTTGATCGCTTCCTCGCGCAGGGCGTAGGAAACGTCCAGGCCGCTGTCGCGAAGGTTGAGGCCCTGGTGCAGCCCCTGCGCACCGCAACCGACGATGACGATCTTCTTGCCCTTAAGCGCCTCCACCCCGTTGAACTCGGAGGAGTCCATGAAGCGGCACTGGCCAAGCTCCTCAAGCTGCAAGCGCAGCGGCAGGCTGTTGAAGTAGTTCTTTCCCATGGTGTTCTCCTTATCGTATTGGAAATATGTTTTTATTTCTTACTATCAGGCCATCATAGCGGCATTTTCTGTTGCGTCAAGTGACTTGTTCGCGATATTGTATTGCAAAAACTGCAACAATTGGAGAGATGCCCATGGATATGGAGGAACTCAAGCTCTTTCGCCACCTGGCCGAATCCCTGCACTTCGGGCGAACCAGCCGGGCCTGCCATGTAACGCCCTCGGCCCTGACCCGCACCATCCAGCGCATCGAGGCGGAGGTGGGGGAACGCCTCTTTGACCGGGACAACCGCTCGGTGCGGTTGACCACCGCGGGCGAGGCGCTGAAACAGTACGCCGAGGAGACCATCGAGCGCTGGAAGGCTCTGAAAAACAGCCTTGCCAACTCCACCGCCCTGCACGGCGACATCTCCCTCTATTGCTCGGTGACTGCGGCCTACGGCATCCTACCCGCCATTCTGGGTAGATTCCGCAAGGCCTGCCCGGAGGTACAGATCAAACTCCAGACCGGCGACGCGGCCCAAGGCCTCACCCGGCTACGCAACGGCGAGGTGGAGGTGATCATCGACGCCCTGCCGGACAAGCCGCCCGCAGGCCTGGAGTTCATGCCGCTCACCGAAACACCCCTGGTCTTCATCGCTCCGCTGGACTTCCCGGAACCCGTGGTGTATGAAGGCCAGGAAATCGACTGGCGAAAAACCCCGGTGATCATGGCCGAGCAGGGCTTGAGCCGCGAGCGGCTCGACCGCTGGTTTGCCACGAAAAAGATCCTGCCCAACATCTACGCCCAGGTGGCGGGCAACGAAGCGATCATCGCCATGGTCAGCCTGGGCTGCGGGGTAGGGGTGGTGCCCCTTCTGGTGCTGGAAAAAAGTCCGCTCCAGGAGCAGATCACGGTACTCGCCATCTCCCCCGAACTGGCCCCGTTTTCCCTGGGGATCTGCACCGTGAAAAAGAACCTGCGCAATCCAAAAATCCTGGCTTTCTGGGAGATCGCTGGCTCGCGGTGAGGATTATTCGCAAGGTTCGGTGTGATTCTTGTCAGAAGTTATCAACTGATGATCGACACGCGTTACATCCCGCCAAACCGTGATGAGAATCGCGAAGAGAACAGGCCCGAGGATAAGACCAAGAATCCCCAAGGCAAACACGCCGCTGATCGCACCGAGCACAATCGCCGGGGCAGGAATATTCCTCTTTGCGCCAATGGCAAGGGGCCGGATCGCGTTATCGGCAAGACCCACGAAAAAAATACACCAAAGCACCAAGAGTACCGCCTTAAGATAGGCGCCGTTGAGGGCAACAAGGGCGGCAAGGGGCACCCAAATAATGCCCGTGCCGACAACCGGCACAAGCGCCGCCACAGCCGTCAGCGCACCGCAGAGAACCGGAGCAGGGGCTCCGGCGACAAAATATCCGAGTCCGGCGGTTGCGCCCTGCACAAAACAGGTGAAGATTGTTCCGACTGTCACCGCTGTGGTTGTGGCGCGAATCTCGGAAAAATAGTGGCGGGCTTTGTCCGTATTGGTGGCGAACCGGGTGATAGCCGTGGCCACAATCCTTTCGCCGTCACGGTAGATGAAAAAAAGGATGAACAGCGCCACCGCCAGGGTGAAGAGGAGTTCGCCAAGGTTTCTTGCGGTATTGGTCGCCAGATGAAAGAGATATCCCGAAGCGCCGGCAGCCAGCTTTGCGCCGAAACCGGAAAGATCGATGCCGAACCGCTCTCCCTGGGCAATAATCTCGCTGGCAAAGGGAAACTGGCTGAGAGCGCCTGACCCGGTCGAAGAAAATGCCTGAACAAGCTGCTCGCCTTCCCTGTACCAACCGACGGCGTTTTGAGCGACCATGACGATCAGGGCTGCAACCGGGAGCATAAAGCAAACGGTTATGGCAAGCACCATCACTCCGGCAGAGCGGTCAGGATGGCGAGGAAATTTTCTGGTCAGTCGGTTGTGGTGGGGAAGGGTCGCGAGGCCGATGATAAGGGCCCAGGCCAGCGGCTTGGCGAGTGGCGCCGCCAGCAGGGCAAAAAGCCAGATCGCCGCTGCCGTGGCAAGGGCAGCCATGACGCTCAGGTATATTTTCTTGTCCATTGTTGTCTCCTTTTTGAGAAAAACAGGGGGCGCTGACCTCCGCCGCATCTTGCCAACTCCGGAACAAAAAAAGGCGAACCTCCCGCCGGGAACGGTCCGCCTCCACGTTTTCCCTACCAGCCTTTCTCTGCGTAGCCCTCGATCCGGTGGAAGTTGAGATAGCGGTACACCTCATCCGCCTTGGGGGTTACCCGCTCGGCAAGGATGGTGTTGTATTCATCCATGGTGGGTATACGCCCCAACACGGCGCAGACCGCGGCCAGTTCGGCTGAGCCCAGGAAGACCTTGGTGCCGGTGCCGATGCGGTTGTCGAAGTTGCGGGTGGAGGTGGAGAAGACCACGGCGTTGTCGCGGGTTCTCGCCTGGTTGCCCATGCAGAGCGAACAGCCGGGAATCTCGGTGCGCGCTCCGGCCTTGCCCAAAATGCTGTACACCCCTTCGGCCTTGAGTTGCTCTTCGTCCATGCGGGTGGGCGGCGCCACCCAAAGACGGACCACCACCTGGGGGCCGTTGTCCAGAATCCTGGCCAGGGCGCGGAAATGGCCGATGTTGGTCATGCAGGAGCCGACAAAGACCTCGTCGATTGCGGTGCCCGCCACCTGGGAGAGCAGTTTCACGTCGTCCGGGTCGTTGGGACAGGCCAGAACCGGCTCGGTGATCGTATTCAAATCGATCTCCAGTACGGCCTTGTATTCGGCGTCCGCATCCGGGGCCAGCAATTCGGGCGCGGCCAGCCAGGCCTCCATGGCCGCGATCCGGTTGCGGATGGCCGTGGCGTCCCGATAGCCTCGGGTCAACAGGCTTTTCAGCAGCTCAACGTTGGAGCGGAGGAACTCGGCCACCGGCTCTTTGTTCAGCCGCACGGTGCAGGCGGCAGCGGAGCGCTCCGCCGAGGCGTCGGCCAGCTCGAAGGCCTGTTCCACCGCCAAGTCCGGCAGTCCCTCAATCTCCAAAACCGTGCCGGCAAAGAGGTTTTTCTTGCCCTTCTTCTCCACGGTGAGCAAGCCTTTCTGGATGGCCACATAGGGGATGGCGTTGACCAGATCCCGCAGGGTAATGCCGGGCTGCATTGTGCCGGTAAAACGGATCAGCACCGACTCGGGCATGACCAGAGGCATGGAGCCGGTGGCTGCGGCAAAGGCCACCAACCCGGAACCCGCCGGAAAGGAGATGCCGATGGGGAAACGGGTGTGGGAGTCGCCGCCGGTGCCCACCGTGTCGGGCAGGACCATACGGTTGAGCCAGGAATGCACCACCCCGTCGCCTGGTCGCAGGCTGATGCCGCCCCGTTCGCTGATGAACCCGGGCAGGGTCTGGTGGGTCTTCACATCCACCGGTTTGGGGTAGGCGGCGGTATGGCAGAAAGATTGCATGACCAGCGGCGCGGAAAACTTCAGGCAGGCCAGCTCCTTGATCTCATCGCGGGTCATGGGGCCGGTGGTGTCCTGGGAGCCCACCGAGGTCATCTTGGGTTCGCAGTACATGCCGGGTCGCACCCCCGTTAGGCCACAGGCCTTGCCCACCATCTTCTGGGCCAGGGTGTAGCCCTTGCCAGTATCCTTGGGCACCTCCGGCTCCCGAAACAGGGTGGCTGGCGGCAGGCCCAAAGCCTCACGGGCCTTGGCGGTCAAGCCCCGGCCGATGATGAGATTGACCCGGCCCCCGGCCTGAACCTCGTCGGGCAGGGTGGCAGGGGAGAGGGTGAAGCTCGTAACCATCTGCCCATCCCGGCTGATCGTGCCGGTGCGGGTGTTGATGGTGATGATATCGCCGGTCTCCAGGCTGGTCACATCACACTGGATGGGCAGCATGCCGGAATCTTCGGCGGTATTGAAATAGATGGGTGCGATGGTGGAACCCATGACCACCCCGCCGGTGCGCTTAGCCGGAACATAGGGAATGTTGCGGCCCATGTGCCAGAGCATGGAGTTGACCCCGGACTTGCGGGAGGAGCCGGTGCCCACCACGTCGCCCACATAGGCTATTGGGTGGCCCTTTTTCTTCAGCTCCTTGATCTTCGGCAACGAGCCAGGCAGCCGGTTGATCAACATGGATTGAGCGTGCAAGGGGATATCCGGGCGGCTCCACGCCTCGGAGGCCGGGGACAGATCATCGGTATTGGTCTCGCCCGCAACCTTGAACACGGTGACGGTGAGTTCCTCGGGCATGGGCTCGCGGCTGGTGAACCAGGAAGCCTCGGCCCAGTTGGTGAGGACCTGCTGGGCATGGGGATTGCTCTTGGCCTTGGCAGCCACTTCGCCAAAGGAATCATAGACCAGAAGGGTGGAGGAGAGGGCCGCCACCGCTGCCGGAGCCAGCTCGGCATCATCCAACAGATCGATGAGCGGCTGCACATTGTAGCCACCCAGCATGGTACCCAAGAGCTGCACCGCCGCTTTCTTGTCGATGAGCGGCGAGGCAATCTTGCCCTGCGCCACCCCGGCAAGAAACCCGGCCTTGACCTTGGAGGCCTCGTCCACGCCCGGCGGTACCTGGTTGCTGATCAGATCGAGCAGGGTTGCTTCCGTTCCGGCGACCGGTTTTTGCAGCAGCGCAACCAGGGCCGTGGTCTGGTCGGCGGAAAGGGGAAGGGGGGGCAGGCCAAGAGCAGCCCGCTCGGCAACATGTTTTTGATACGCCTCAAGCATGGGTAAGACCTCCTTGCATAATGAGAAACCGGGCCAACCCGGTGATTTTTTTCAAACCAGATTCCTACCCTTGCCGGTCACACCGTGTCAAGCAGAACCTTTCCGCCCGATTGTCTCGTCCCGGAGTGAGACCCGAAAAATACCCCCCACCCCCCAGGCGGGATGTGCTACAATTTCACAGGGCAATTCTCACGCCTTTGCTTTTTCTGAGGCAATCTTTCTTACAAAAAGGGGCACCCCATGGCTGCTCGCCAGCCCGGCGCAGATGGACCTCAAAAACATCACGGCAATATCCGTGTGAAGAATGCGCTCCCGGTTCTTGGTGTAAGCATATGTTGCTGGGTGTCAGAGCCGCGCATAAATCGTCCTGTTTGTTAATAATTTCGATTTGTTAAACAATACAATGCGCGGTTTTGAATGTCTCATGATTTTATGAGTTTTCAACAGCCTGAGGCTGAAACAATGTACTATCCGCTTTGCAAAAAAGATCGCCTTGAGGTGCTAAAAATCGTCGGCACCTATGCGCTGTTCGGCGCTCTCTGGATATATTTTTCAGATGCTACGTTGGGATGGCTGGTGCGTGACCCAGATACGATAACCCTGCTCGCGACATACAAAGGGTTGTTGTTTATCGTGGTTACGGCCTTTCTGCTTTACGGCCTTGTCTCCCGCTATATTTTCCGGGAAGCAGAATCCCGGCTGCAGATAGAAAAGTCGGAAGAGAGAAAACGTCTCTTCTTTGAGCAAAAACTTTTTGGCATGGGAATATCATCGCCTGAAAAGGAATGGATTCAGTTCAACGACACGCTGTGTGAGATGCTGGGGTACTCCCGCGAAGAATTTGAACAGTTACGCTGTGAGGAGATGACCCATCCCGATGATATGGCAAAAAGTAATGTCATGTTTGGGCGGCTCATTGCCGGCGAACTCAACGAATACTCATTTGAAAAACGGTACATTCGCAAGGATGGAA
>JAPLJG010000120.1:0-4850 GCA_026388735.1 Deltaproteobacteria bacterium | reverse complement strand
GCTCTACGTCGACCTTTCCGCCACGAGTGTGAGGCGTCCGAACGGTTCCGTTGATTATGTCCTGGTGGTGCTGTCCGATATCACGGAAAAAAAGCGGGCGGAACAGGCGATGCGAAACAGCGAGGAGCGATTTCGCACTCTGATGGACACCATCCCCGACCTGATCTGGCTGAAAGATGCCGACGGTGTATACCTGGCATGCAACAAAATGTTCACACGTTTCTTCGGCGCCAGGGAAGAGGATATTCTGGGCAAGACCGACTACGATTTTGTGGACAGGGAACTGGCGGACTTCTTCCGCTTCCACGACCGTAAGGCCATGGAGGCGGGTAAACCCATCAGTAACGAAGAGTGGGTCACCTTTGCCGACGATGGTCATCGCGCCTTGCTGGATACCATTAAAACACCAATGTCTGATGCCGAGGGCAAGCTTGTCGGTGTGCTGGGGATCGCCCGGGACATCTCCGAGCGCAAGCGAGCCGAGGACGAAAAACTACAACTCGAATCCCAACTGCGTCAGGCCCAGAAAATGGAGGCCATCGGCACCCTGGCCGGCGGCATTGCCCATGATTTCAACAATATCCTCTCCATCATCTTTGGCTATAACGAGCTGGCCATGAAAGAAAAAGACCCTAAAGAGCGCCAGCGCCATCTTGAGGAACTCCACAAAGGGGCCGTTAGGGCCAAAGAGCTTGTGAAACAGATTCTGACCTTCAGCCGCAAGACAGAACAGGAGCCTCAGCCCCTACAGGTGTCGCTGATCGTCAAGGAAGCCCTCACGATGCTGCGCGCCTCCATCCCGACCACCATCGAGATCCGGCAGAACATCACCTCCACTGGCATGGTATTGGCCGACCCCACCCAGATCCACCAGGTCATCATGAATCTCTGCACCAATGCCTTCCACGCCATGCAAAAAACAGGGGGAATCCTCGCCGTTTCCCTCGACGAGGTGAAAATAAGGGCGGAAGATTACGGCTATGCCGAGTTAGCGCCGGGGAACTATCTCAAGCTTGAGGTGAGCGATACCGGCTACGGCATTGAGCCAAAAATACTGGAGAAGATCTTCGAGCCCTACTTCACCACCAAACAGTTCGGGGAAGGCACGGGGATGGGGCTTGCCGTGGTGCACGGCATTGTGAAAAGCCACCATGGCCATATCGCGGTGCACAGCGAGCTCGGGAATGGCACGAGCTTCGATGTCTATCTGCCATTGACCGAACAAGTTGCCGGGGCCTTGCCGGACAGAACACCGCCCAAAGAGCTTCTGGGAACAGGGGAACGGGTTTTGTTTGTTGACGACGAAGCGCAAATCCGTGGGGTCGTCGAAGCCATTTTGTCAAAGCACGGCTACCAGGTGACAACCTGCGCCGATGGGATGCAGGCCTGGAAGGAATTCCAGAAAGAACCGGATCAGTTTGATCTGGTGCTCACCGATATGACCATGCCTTTCATGACCGGGGCCGAACTGGCGCAAAAAATCCTGACCTTAAGGCCTCAGACCCCTGTCATTCTCTGTACTGGCCAGAGTGAACTCATCAACCGAGAAAAGGCCTTGGCTATGGGGATTCGCGATTATCTCAATAAACCGGTGCAAACGGAACAGCTTCTTGTTGCCGTAAAGAAAACCCTGAAAAAAAGATAGGCCTATCACACAGAACCTGCCGCCGGTCACCAGACAAAAAAACGCCCGGGCATAGCAGCCAAGGCGCTTTTCAAGAGTATTTCGGTACGGAAAATTATACCGCCATCAACCTATCAATATCCTCGCTGCCAATGGTTTCCTTCTCCAGCAAATCCTTGGCCATGGCCTCCAGGATCACCCGATTTTCGTTGAGCAGCCGGGTCGCCGTTTCCCTGGCCTCGGTCACCAATCCGATCACAGCCTGGTCGATGCGCACCGCCGTCTCCCCACTGTAGGCTTGCCTGCTCCGCCCGGACTCATCGGGGCCGGCAAAGTTCATGGGGCCGATGGCCTCGCTCATCCCCCATTCGCAGACCATCTTCCGGGCAATGTTTGAGGCCCGTTCGATGTCGTTGCCCGCCCCGGTGGTGACATCGCCGAAAACAATCTCCTCGGCCACCCGGCCGCCCAGGAGGATGCAGAGATTGTTCATCAGCCAGGAACGGGACTGCGAATGCTTTTCGTCGGTGGGCAGCTGCATGGTCAGCCCCAGAGCGCGGCCCCGAGGGATGATGGTCACCTTGTGCACCGGATCGGTGCCGGGCAGCAACCGGGCGACCAGGGCATGGCCTGCCTCGTGAAAAGCGGTGAGCTCTTTGTCCTTGGCGGTGAGGATCATGCTGGTGCGTTCCGCCCCCATCATCACCTTGTCCTTGGCCTTTTCCATGAGGGCCATGGAGATTCGGCCCACCTCGAAGCGGGCCGCCATTAGGGCTGCCTCGTTAACCATATTGGCCAGTTCAGCTCCGGAAAAACCCGGGGTTCCCTTGGCAATGATGGACATATCCACATCGGTATCCAACTGGACCTTGGCGGCGTGGACCTTGAGGATCTTCTCCCTGCCCCGCACATCGGGCAGAGGCACGATGATCTGCCGGTCAAACCGACCCGGCCGCTTGAGGGCAGGGTCGAGGATATCGGGCCGGTTGGTGGCGGCGATGATGATGACCCCGGCATTGGCCTCGAAGCCGTCCATCTCCACCAGCAGCTGGTTCAGGGTCTGCTCGCGCTCATCGTTGCCGCCGCCGCTCCCGGCCCCGCGCTGGCGGCCCACCGCGTCGATCTCATCGATAAAGATGATGCAGGGCGCCTTTTTCTTGGCCTCCTTGAACAGATCCCGCACCCGGCTGGCGCCAACGCCCACATACATCTCGACAAAATCCGAGCCGCTGATGGAAAAAAACGGCACCTGGGCCTCCCCGGCAATGGCGCGGGCCAGCAGGGTCTTGCCCGTGCCCGGCTCGCCGGAAAGCAGCACGCCCTTGGGAATCTTGGCCCCCACCCTGGTAAAGATGCCGGGGTCGCGGAGAAAATCAACGATCTCGCCCAACTCGTCGCTGGCCTCTTCAATGCCGGCCACGTCGGCAAAGGTGATCTTGGATTCCTCGCCCTCGATGAGGCGGGCTCGACTCTTGCCGAAGGTCATCAAGCCCTTGCCGCCTCCGCCCTGGGATTGGCGCATGAAATACAGACCCAGCCCGACCAGAACGATCATGGGCAGCCAGGAACCAATAATGCTCACCAGCCAATGGGGCTCTTTTTTCTTTTCCATCTGGAGGGTGATCCCCTCCTTCATAAAGGGCTGCACCTGCTCCAGGCTGTCCGGCAGCACGGTCTGAAAGCGGTTGCCCACCAGATCCTGGGCCTCGGCCACGTTTTCCCGGATGGTGATTTTACTCACCTTGCCCGTGTTGACGCTTTCCAGAAAATCGTTGTAGCTGATCTGGTTGATCGGCTCGCCTGCGGGATTAAAAATATGGATCAGCAGCAGGCCCACCAGGGCGATGACCAGCCAGATGGACAGGTTCTTGTAAAATTGGTTCAAGGCGTACCTCCGGGTTGTTTTTCTACACTTTGTACAATGACTGATCACGGGCAAGACAAACCGTAAGTGGTTACAGGGTAGTGCAGATCCGCGAAAGAGGCCTGTTCGATATACACCAAGTATGCGAACAGGCCGATGACAAAGGAGATGCGGTGCCCTGTGACTGCTTACTTTGTACACGATGCGGGGTGAAGGATGCAAGCAATCAGGCGGAGATTGATTGGTCGCCGGGCAAGCCACCCAACCGGTCGATCTTTTTCGGCACCAGGGCGCTGGACATGAAGGCCGTGCAGAGCTTACGTTTCTCAAAGGAGCAGCCAGCAATGTTCCAGCAGGGGGTGTATTGCAGCAATTTGTGGATGGCGGCCAGGCTGATGCCATGCTCATGGATCATGGTGCGCAGGCAGGAAACCCATTTCAGATTATCCAGACTGTAATAACGCCACTTGCCATGGCGGGCCGGGGCCAACAGCCCGTCGTGCTCGTACATTCGCAAGGTGCGCGGGGTTACCGCCAGCATCTCGGCGGCAGCGCTGATGGTGAAAACGGCCTGATCATCGGCCAACATGGGATGAGCAAAGCTGGGCGAAGAGGTTTCAGATGTCGGGGACGGTGCGTTCATGGTGGTGCCTCGTTATGAAGATATTTCCAGGGGCATGGGCCCCTCGATTTTCAGGGAAAAAATCGCGATCAGGGCGGGCAGGGCGGCAAAAGGACCCATGAGCAACGAGAGGACAAAGGAGCTGACAAACCAGCAGGTTTCGGCTAGCTTGCCAGAGGCCGCGACAACAATCGGGGCTGTTCCCTTTTTTTCGCTACAGAGTGTTTTCTTCATGGCCGACCTCCTGTCCCGGATGTCATGGGCGGCGCAGAATCATTTCATGCCCCGCTTTACTTTGGTATATACGCAAGGGCCATGCCAGGAGAGATGGAAGGGAAGAGAGGGGAATGGACACTAATAATTTTTTTCACACAAAAACAGGCACCTGCCGATCATGAAAAAAATTATTTGCATAGAAACATATAGCTGGATAACGAAATTATTCAGCTGCAAACAGACTAACAATGATCCCAAATGCTGCCCAATGAGGATCATATTGCGCCCAAAATACCCCGAGCCCTTTTACTCCTAGAACATGACTGATACCAAATATTGCAAACAATGCGGCACCTGTTGCCGAAAAGGCGGACCGGCCCTGACCCGGGAGGATCTCGACCTTATCCGCCAAGGCCATATCCGGCACGATCAACTGATCACCATCCGGCAAGGGGAGCTAGGATACAACCCCGCCACCGGCAAGCTTGAGCCAGTACCCGTTGAATTGCTCAAGATCCGGGGCC
>JAPLJG010000103.1 GCA_026388735.1 Deltaproteobacteria bacterium | reverse complement strand
GAGCACAATCTCATCATCCATGATCTGGACGAGCCCCTGGTTCGGGAAGATCTCGAAACCGCCAGCCCCTATCTGCCCAGGGTCTACTGCGCCATCCTCCGCACCGCCGTGGTCAATGCCCTGCACCTGGAGCTGGACGCCATCTATGCCGACACCGGCCCAGGCAAGTGCGATTGCGCCCTGCACACGGCCACGATCCTAGCCGCGGCCCTGCCCATTCCGGTGATCTGCACCCAAAACACCGACACCGCTGGCTTCGGCATTCCACTCTGCCAGGCCCGCCTGCCCCTCATCGATCGGATGCAGGCCATCACCGCCGGGGTAAAATCAGCAGCTGCCTACGACAATCCGCCGCCGCCCTGTAAGCCGAGCGCCGGTTTCTGGGGGGTGCCGCCCAGGGATTTCTCCATCCTCGAATTGTTCCCGGATACCACCCATATCTACGGTTGGGCCCGCTGCATGGAAAACAAAACCCCGGCGGACCACGACCTGGAGGCCCAGTTCAACCCCGAGGTGCCCACGGTTTTCTTTGCCCAGTCCTTTTGCGCAAAGACCGCACTGGCCCGCTATCTGGCAAAAAAACATCCCCATGCCCTCTACCTGGACGTGGATGTGCACACCACCAGCAGCGCCCGCGCCAAGGTCCAGGCCTTTCTCGAGCTTTCCGGGGTGCGGCCATGATCCTGGGCGACTTCGGCACCTCCTACTGCAAATTTCTCGACCTCGACGCGCCTGGGGCCAAGCCGACCATCATCGCCACCAAAGAGCTGCCCAGGGAAACACGGGTGGATCTCGCCACCGGCCACAACGGCAAGCGCTTCGCCGACCGCTATGTCAACGAGCTCATCGCCCTGGCCCGAGGCGGCGAGGCCTTGATCGAAGAAGAGGAATATGTCCTGCTGGACTGCGGCAGCCGGGACATCAAGTTCATCAAGTATGCAAACGGCAAGCTGGCGGACATGGGCTGGAATGCGGAATGCGGGGCGTCGATGGGCTTCACCATCGAGCTGCTGGAGCGGTATTACGAGCTGGACTATGCCCACCTGCGGGTGCCGAAACAGACCTTTTCCGTGACCTGCGGGGTCTTGGGGATGAGCGACATCTTCGACGCGGTAATCTCCGGGGTGCCGGTGGCCGAGGCGGTGGCCCGCTTTGTTAAGGGGATCGCCATCAACGCCTACCGCTTTGCCGGTTCGCCGACCAAGCTCTACCTCTCCGGCGGGCTATGCGACAACCCGCTTTTTGTGGGCAGCTTTCCCTGCCAGGTAACGCCGTTGGGTCGCTTTGTTTTGTTGCGCGGATTAGAGGCCGAAGCGCGGCAACCCCGGCCTCCGGCCATTGCCTGAGGTAAAACCCAATGCCCTCACCAACCTCAGAGCGGCCAAACTGCCTGGCCTGCCTCCATTTCTACATCACCCACGAACCACAACATCCTTACGGCTGCAAGGCCCTGGGCTTCAGGTCCCTCCAGTATCCATCCATGGTAGTCTTTGCCAGCTCCGGCATCCATTGCCAGCTTTTTAGCGCCAAGAAGCCTCAAAACTCAGAGCGTTCATAACGCTTACTCCTTTGCCTTCACCGCAGTTAAAATCCCATTGGCACGCCGCCGAGCATCGGAGAGGCTGCCGAAAAGGGGATTTGCACTGTTTGAGGCGAAGCCGAGTTTGCAAAGCCCCGGCAGCATCGAGAAGCACAGGGTATCCAGCCAACGGCGGGACAAGAGACACAGGGGGCCTTTTCTTTTGGTTCGTTTTCTTTGGGCAAGCAAAGAAAATGAACAGAGGAACGAAGTTATTCCTCTGGCTGCGGAGATTGCCTGATAATCCGATTAACGCGGGGTCAACACCACGCTCTGCCTGGGCTGACTAGCGCGGAACACCGTTTCCACCCCCTCAAGAAGCCCCAAGGCCGCAAGCCGCTTGACATTGGCATTGCCCTTGCCCCGATAGATAGACTCGTCGGCCTTGGCGAGACTAAGACGATGGGGCTGCTGGGGCGGGCGGCTGGAAAGCTCCGCGCGAACTTGATTGAAAAAAAGCCGGGAAAGAACCAACTCACCAAAGGCCGGATGGTACGGCCCTGCCAGCATGGTTTCTTCCAGCGAGGCCGAGGGCTGCAACCCCATACGCACCACGGAAATCCCGTGTCCATTAAAAATGGACCAGAGCCGACCAGCCAGGGCCACGGCCCGAGGCAGACTCAGGGGCTGATACTGCCCTTGGCAATAGAGTTCCGCCAGGGGACTACCTGAAATCACCAGGCAGGGATAGAGCCGAACCATATCCGGACTAAGCGCTGCCGCCGCACGACCGCTGGCCAGGGCCGTGGCCGTGGTATCACCGGGCAGGCCGAGCATGAGCTGAAGCCCCACCTTAATCCCCGCCGCTTTCAAACAGGCAACCGCCGTCCGCACCTGGGCTGCAGTATGCCCCCGGCCACTGGCCCCAAGCACCCGATCATCCAACGACTGGGCGCCCAGCTCCACAATCCCCACCCCATGCTCCCGCAGAAACCCGACAATCTCCGGGGTCACATAATCCGGCCGAGTGGAGAGCCGCAACTCCCGGACCTGACCCGAGGCCAGGAAAGGCTGGGCCGCGCCAAGCAATTCCCGTTGCCGCTCGATGGTCAGGCCGGTAAAGCTGCCCCCGTAAAAGGCCACCTGCACCGGCGCATCTGGATGGCGGCGGGGCCAGGCCAACTGGGTACGGATGGTCTCTTCCACCTCACGGGCACCGACCATGCCCTCCGGAGCTCCGGTGATACTGCGTTGATTGCAAAACAGGCATTGATGGGGACAGCCCTGATGGGCGATGAAGATGGGGATGACAAAGGGCGGGGGCATTGATTTAGGCAAGATTTTTGAGGGCCATGGCAGCGGCTTCCTGCTCCGCTTCCTTCTTGCTGCGGGCGCTACCCTGGCCAAGGATTTCCTCCCGGAAACGGACCGAGACATGGAAGGTCTTGTTATGATCCGGGCCTTCGTCCCCCTCCAGCACATACCGGGGGCCCTCGTTGAACCGCTCCTGCAAAAGCTCCTGGCGAACTCTTGGCGTCGGCTAGAAACATGGTCTGCTGCCGGTCTGCAAACCAGGGGATAAAATGGCGTTCGACAAATTCAGTGGCCGCAGGGTAGCCGCCATCGAGAAAAATGGCTCCAGCCACGGCCTCAAGGGCACAGGAGAGGATGGAGGCCTTTTCCCTGCCAAGATTGGTATCCTCGCCCTTGCCCAACATCAGATACCGGCCCAGATCGAGATCACGCGCCATCCGGGCCAGGTGCCGTTCGTTGACCAGGGCCGCCCGTAGCCGGGTGAGATCGCCCTCCTGCATCTCCGGGAAATGCCGAAAAAGCGCATAACCCACGGTGAGATCGAGCACCGCATCCCCCAAAAACTCCAGGGTCTCGTTGTCCTTCTGCATCTGCCTGCCCTGTTCAAAGGCGTGGGAGCTGTGGATCATGGCTTTTTGCAGATGGGCGCGATCACGGAAATGGTAGCCGAGATTTTCCTCAAGCAGAGTCAGGTCTGGCGGCGATGTTTGGGCTAGAGAATTGGTAGTCACGGTAGGGTACGGGTAAGGGGTAATCTGTGAGGGCGTCACCCCTCTTGCCGAGGAAACACCATACTCCAGCCGCTAAAAAATGGCAACGGATCACCCTGCCCGACGCGGGGCTTACGCCTTTTTTCCTTGCCTGCAGCAGGCCGGAGCAGCGCACACATTTTCCCTTGTCAAAAAAACGATCTGCGTTTAAGATTGCCCCCACCAAAAAGGCGGCGTAGCCAAGTGGTAAGGCAGTGGTCTGCAAAACCATTATTCAGCGGTTCAAATCCGCTCGCCGCCTCCATTGAAAATCAGAAAGGGTCAGCCATATTCGGCTGACCCTTTTTTTGTGCGGAAATCGACACAGTGTTTGCCCGCAGATTTTCTCCTTGTCTTTCCATATCCTGCCACATAGAATCATCAGGTGTTGAAACCACCGAAAAAAATTGGGGAGTGCCCCTATTTTCCTTCGGGAACAAAAACGGAAATCTGGATAATTTAATGTGAGTCGACCATGAACCCGACAACCTATTCGCTGTGTCAAAAGCCGATTATTGGCGCCCTCATGTGGATCACGTCTCTCTGCGCGTTTCCACCACTCTTCTCAGGTGAACCAATCGATCTAACTGTAGGTGGCTCCGTGATGACAACACCTTTCCATGTTCCAGTCGAAAAGAGTTATCCCTTGGAAGTAACGTTCGAGTTTCCTTCCCTCGAAGCCCGCCTAAATGATCAAATCGTTGGAGACAGATACAGCAAGGAGTGCAGCGGCAACGTTCGTTACGAACAAATTCCTGAGATTCGGCGGACGGGTTTAGGGCGGCCCATTCCTTTCAGGATTGTTGTGCTCAAAGCGAGCGATCATTCTGTCGTCCTCGATCAAGCCGTCGTATCTCTCTGTACTACATCACATGATGGGAAGAAGGGTAAGACAAGAAAAATCGGGCGGCTGCCGCTTCCAATCGGCGATTACATTGCAGAAATCACGAACCTTGAAAAGCAATCCGGCCTGACCGACGTCAAGACGACCATTTCCTTATATGGAGGCGAGGGGAAGTGACAAGACGGCTTAAAATTAGGGACATTCCCCTGTTTTTCGCTTACGTCAGAGAGACAGACATGGAAGAGGTTGACATATCCGCCATTGGCGGATAAAATAATACTATGGAATTCATCGAAACCCCAACGTTTACGCGCTTGGTTACAGCGTTGCTCTCCGACGATGCGTACCGAGGGCTGCAAACCGAACTGACAGAAGATCCAGAGCGCGGCGACATCATCAAAGGTGGGGGCGGCATCCGCAAGTTGCGTTACGCCATGCAAGGCCACGGCAAGAGTGGCGGGGTGCGGGTGATTTACTACTGGGTCAAGGACAATCACCAAATTTACCTGCTGGTGGTTTATCCGAAATCGAAAAAGGACACCCTAACAGACAAGGAAACCGCCATCCTGCGCGAACTTGTGAAGGAGTTATGACCATGGATAAAACACTGTTTGATGATCTGGTACGCAGCCTAAGGGAAGCCAAGGCCATTGCCAAGGACAAGGTTCCGGCCTCACGCCGGTTTGAGGTTGCCCCACCCGATGTCAAGGCCGTCCGCGAAAAAATCGGACTGTCACAAAGCGAGTTCGCTCGACTCATGCATGTGAGCATCAAGACGCTGCAAAATTGGGAACAACATCGTCGCACCCCGACCGGACCTGCTATCGCGTTGCTCAAGATTGTCTCGACGGCCCCGGACGTAGCGCTCAAATCGCTACACGCCTAGAAAGGAGAAACTAGGGACACACACACCAGTTTCTTTTGCAGGCAGGGCAACGCGCTCCCATCACGCCGTCTTGACCGGATTTTTACGATATGTGCTGCTGGGTACGCCGTCAACATAGATGCCTTCCAGATAGGAAAGTTTCCTTGGCAGCTGTTGCACCGTGCCCCTGGAAATCAGAAATGTTGCTTTCCGCCCGACCGTTAGCGCCCCTAACTTCTTCATGCCGAAGAATCTGGCTCCATTTTCCGAGGCGCACCGGATGGTCTTCTCCAGCGAATAGCCGGCCTTGATGAACAGTTTCATCTCCTCGGCCATCGACTCGCCATGGAGTATGCCGACACTCCCGGCCCCGGTTCCCACCGCCGTTGTCACGCCCAATTTTCTGGCCAACCGCAGTTGCCTGAGTTGTTCAGCAAGCATCTTTTTCCAAAAGGCCTCCGCGCCGGGTATGGGCTTTCCCGGCGCCACATAGCGGATGGAGAAACGGCAACACACACTTCCGCCTGAGCTCGCACCGTCCAAACCATTCTTGGCCCGCAGGACGCTGGGAATCCACAGCACATCCCTCTCCGCCATTTTTCGGAGATTGTCCTCGCCCATGCCGTATCCCTGTTCGATGGCATCACACCCTGCCGCAATTGCCTCCGCTACTTGTTGCGGGCCATTGGCCACCACCACCGCCTTTCTGCCTCCTCTCTGCTGGAGTATATGGCAGAGATCTTCCTGGCTCATCCGAGGGTCCGGCCCCTCCTCGTCTTCGATATTCCTGGAATAAGCAACCTTTAGAAAATCACCGGTTGCCCAGTTGTCACCGCTCCGGGAGAGAGGACCAGAGGAACGAATCTCGATGATGCCTCTCTCTGCCATCTTCTCATGCGACCGTTCCACCAAGTCACCGCCATCGCTGTCGGCCACGCCCAACACCCCGTGAGCATGGCAATCGCGGATATGTCGCGCCACCATGGCCGCCTTTTCCGCCAAGTCACCCTCTGCCGAGGAGGACCGCACGCTGCTATCCACGGAGGGCGATCGTGACAGGGAGAGGCTACAGTCAACCAACGGCGGCAAAATGGTACAGTGCGAAAAGTCATCAATTGCCGCCCCATCATTGCGGGGTAGGTCTGCTGCGGAGCCAATGGCGGTAATAATGGTGTCCGTAACTTTCAAAAAGACATTCTTGCGCACCGCAGCACCACTGCCGTCGATAAAGCTTCCCGCCACGATGAATCGTGTGCCGTCCATGCCCTTTGTTTCCTTTCTTATAGATTTCACTTCCAGTTTTCCAACCCTACGCGATACAATATTGCAATGGTTCGGCCTCGCTGGACAATTTACCGACAGCAAACACGTAACGTTCACACGCCGGGATATTCAGGGAAATCCCCCCTAACCTTAATCAAGGAGAATACCATGACTGAGAGTGTTTACAAAATCATCGAGATGGTCGGATCAAGCCCGGTTTCATGGGAAGAAGCTACCAAAAATGCCGTCAAGACCGCTGGGCTGACTCTGCGCGACCTGAGGATTGCCGAGGTTGTTACCCTGGATATGAAGATTGACGAGAAAAGCGGAGAGTCCACCTTTCGGGCACGGGTAAAACTTTCTTTCAAAATCGTTTCCGACTGACCCGCATTTCTCACAATGATCTTCCCGCAAAGCCGGAAAAGCAAAGGGCATAAATGGGGTCGGAACTGACTTATCGCTGTTCAAGGATAAGCACTACGACTCCAGCCCTTAGCACACATCTTTTGCCCCAAGGTCATCCCCCTACTACCTCCTTGTTGATTTTTTTCACTGACCACAGGGTCCGCCCGCAGCCCTTCTCGGACTTAAAACTGCCGTAAGACAAGGCATACTGTCGGGTGAACTCCGCACCAAGAAAAAAAATCTGCGCCGAGTAATACACCCAAAGCAGCAAGGCGATCAACGATCCAGCCGCGCCAAAGCTTGAAGCCACGCCGCTCTTGCCCAGGTACAGACCGATCGCATATTTGCCGAGATCGAATAATCCCGCAGTAACCACGGCGCCGAACCAGACATCACGCCAAGAAAGCGGCGCCTCCGGCAGCATCTTGTAGATCACCGCGAAGAGAGAGGCTGTAACGATCAAGGAAATAAGCGAGGAGAAAACAACAAGCGCGGAGCTGCTCCATATCCCGCCCACGGAGCGGGCAAACATGGCAAATGCCGCGCCGCAGACCAGAGAAACAAACAGCAAAAAAGCGAGAACCAACACCAGCGCAAAGGCGAGAAATCTGGTGCGCAGCAGGCTGAGCAAAGCGGAATGCCGATGCGACGGAACACCCCACATTTCATCCAAGCTGTCTTTCAACTCGACAAAAACGCTGGTGGCGCCGATCAGCAGCAGAACACTGGCGACAATGGTTGCAACCCGCCCGGAAGCGGGATTTCGGGCGGCGGCCAGCAAGGCCTGGACCGCCTGGGCGCCGTTGGGTCCGACCGTTCCTTGGAGATGGGCGATGATTTCTCCTTGAGCCGCGTCAGCGCCAAAAAAATACCCGGCCCCCGCGATGGCCAGCAACAGGATAGGGGTCGTGGCAAACAGGGTGTAAAAGGCCAGAGCCGCGCCCTTGCTGGCGCCGCGGTGATGGAGCCAGGCTTTTAATGATGCGAGCAGAACCTTTTTCATATGCCTCCAGACAGAGGGGATAGTGAACGCCTCTTGGTGGCGTTTATTCTAAAATAACCGTTGGAAAATTCATACGATTTTCCCTACGCCATGCTGATTTTTGACGCAACAGACCTAGCATCCGACATATTCGCCCTGAAAATAACAATGCCCGGTTTGCCGTTCTTGCGGTATGATATCCATCCTGAAATTCGGCCTTACAATACACGTTTACCCTCAACGGACACGAAAAAATGACCGACAACAATATCATCGAACTGACCCCGTTCCGCGCCGATCTGGCCCGCTCCCTAACCCGCCGGGGCGAACGGCTTCTCGCCGCAACCGATCTGGCCGAGGAGGTCGCGGCCCTGGAACCTCTGGAAGCGTACTACATTGTTCGGGAACTGGGAATGGACCAAGCCCTGCCCATCCTCCGGGAGCTGAGCCACGAACAGCTACAGGCCTGTCTGGACTTGGATTGCTGGAACCGCTACGATTTCGCCGTCGACAGCCTGGATGAATGGCTGGCGCCCTTCGCGTCCATCGATGCAGAAACCCTGGCCCAGACCTTTCTCTCCCTGGATTATGTGCTCCAGCTTCTCTTCCTGACCCAGACCGTCACGGTCTACGATCCGGATGCGGATCAGGTGCCGCCGGAGGACGAGGAACGTGAGACCACGGCCCGAGCCATGACCCCGGACGGCTTCTACTTACTTGAGCTAAAGATGCCCGACCTACCCCTCAAGGTCCACCCCTTTGCCCTGCTGGATGCCATGTACCAGTACGACCCAACTGCAACGCACCGGTTGATGAGCGAGGTCCGCGTGGATTTGCCCACCCAGATCGAGGAAGAAGCCCTGCGCTTCCGCAGCGGCCGTATGCAGGATATGGGTTTTGCCACCCCCATCGAGGCAACCGCGCTTTTCTCCAAGCCGCCCAGCCGTCAGCCCCTGCCCCGGCCCCAGGAGCCACTGGACAGTGCAGTCACCCGCCTGCCCTCGGTATACGCCGCGCCTTTACTCGAAACCACCCTGTTGCAGCAGGCACTCTCTCTGATTACTGAACCGAATAGCCTGTCCCGCCTGGAGCAGGAGCTGGTCTGGGCCATCAACAGCGCGATCATGGCTTACGGCGAAAAGCCGCAGGATATCGAGCACATCACCGCCATCGTCACCCGGGTGCGGGACACCATCTCGCTGGGCCTGGAATCCCTCTTGGCCAAGCAGGAGCCACCCTGCCAGCCGGACCAGGCAGGAGCCGCAGCCAAGGCGGCTGAGCTGCTGGAGATCTGGTGCATGACCGATCTGTTTCGGCACGGCTATGCAGCGACCATGGTGTTGCAGGGAGAGGTGAAACAGGCCTTGGCTGAGCCGAGCTTCGCGGATTGGTACAACCTGGCGGACACGGAGCAATCAGATGAACCGGCAGATCGGCTGGAGCGAGCCTTTGTCGCCGGACTGCTGGGCCGTCAGCCCCTGCGCGGCGGCTTTGATCCGGGTAACGCCGAGACCATCCGGGCCTTTGCCAGCCTTGCCGAGGTCGCGGCGGCCCAGGTTCGATTGAAACGGCTTGTTGGACATTTTAGCGGGAGAAAATGACACCCGCACAGTGATTGTCTCACAATAACTAACACCTCAAAGCAGCCCTTCGACAGGCTCAGG
>JAPLJG010000021.1 GCA_026388735.1 Deltaproteobacteria bacterium | reverse complement strand
ATCCCCTGCGTAAGGCGGTGAACCCGCTGCTGGCAACGCTGGGCGGGGTGGTTGGCCCGGTGCTCGTTTACCTGACTCTCAACGCGCTGATCGGCGCACCCTCGCTCAGCCGGGGCTGGGGTATTCCCACCGCCACCGATATCGCCCTGGCCTGGCTGGTCGCCAGCCTGGTTTTCGGCCGCCGCCATCCTGCGGTTTCGTTCCTGCTCCTGCTGGCCATCGCCGACGACGCCATCGGCCTTGGCATCATCGCCATCTTCTACCCGGACCCGCTGCATCCCGTGGCCCCGCAATGGCTGGGGCTTACCCTGGTCGGCATGGGCATCGCCTTTCTGCTGCGGCGCAGCAAGATCGGCAGCTATTGGCCTTATCTCCTCCTGGGCGGCGGGCTCAGTTGGCTCGGCCTGTTCAAGGCCCATATCCACCCGGCCCTGGCCTTGGTCTGCATTGTGCCCTTCTTGCCCCATGCGCCACGGGAAGACAAGCATCTCTTCGAGGAAGACCCCAGGGATATCACTCCTCTGGCCAGCTTTGAGCACGAATGGAAGGTGGTGGTGGATTTCGGGCTGTTCATGTTCGGCCTGGCCAACGCGGGGGTGGAGTTCGCCGCCATCGGCATCCCAACTTGGCTAGTCTTTACCTCGCTGGCCATCGGCAAGACGGGCGGCATCTTCAGCATGGGAATGCTGGGCAAGAAGCTCGGCTATCCGTTGCCTGCTCAGGTTGGGAAAAAGGAGCTGTTGCTGGTAGGGATGATTGGGGGGCTTGGCCTGACCGTGGCCCTGTTCGTGGCGGGCGAGGCGTTCACCGATCCGCTCATCCAAGGTGCGGCCAAGATGGGCGCTTTGTTCAGCGGTGGGTGCGGTATCCTGGCCATTGTCGCCGGGCGGCTGATGCGGGTGCGGCGTAGGCCGTGATGGATGGTGCGGCCCAGGTAGCTCAGACGGGTTGCTGTGGTGATTGCTGGTTACAACTTTTATCCGGACTTGATTGAATGAAGAAAATACCACTTAGGAGTTTGTTTGTCTGGTTCTGTGTTAGCCTGATCCCATTTGGGTTGGCAGCCTGCGCAACACAGGGAATCATGGATAAGCATCCTATGCATTCTTTCAGTTTTGATACGCGTCATGATAGTCCGGATGCAGAGGTGCTCGACTATCAGTATGGCAGCAGCAGGCAGTTCGGAACTCATCCTGAACAAGAAAGAGTTGCTATGGGGCAAGTTTTTCCAGTCCATAATATCTCTGGTGCAATGCCGCGTGGCGAATTTTTGTATGTCAAATGGCGCATTAAGAACCGTATGAAACCATGGGAATATATCGGGACATATGAAGACAAGGTGGATCTGAGAAACCGTCTGCCAGCTGATATAACGGGGCTTAGAGTTCACTTTGTGATCAAGGGGGCGCAGCTTTATGTGTACTTGATTTCGCCGCCAGATGGGCATCCTCTTCCAGCAGGGCCAGTGAGGGAGTATTCGTCTCAGAAACAAGTTCAAATTTATCCTGATCAACCGAAGTAAACGAAAAAGAGGCGGATTTATTTCCCGGCCATAATCTGATTTCCTTTCCTTTGCCCAAAAAAAATCAGGGCAGCGCTTTGGGTACAATCCCCCATTTTTTCTTGACACCGTTGCCCCCATCATTGTAAGCACAATGGAGCCTTTTCCTGATTCGTCGCCTTGTTCCGGGCCGGAGCGCACCGGGGCAAGGCAATAACCTTCGCCAGACAGAAAGCACCCTTATGAAACAACGAAACTTGAACAATCAGCGCGGCTTTTCCCTGATGGAGTTATTGATCGTCATGGTCATTCTTGGGCTGATCGCCTCCCTGGTCGGGCCCAAGCTCTTTGGCAAACTGGGCAAGGCCCAGCAGAAGACGGCCAAAACCCAGATCGAGATGCTCATGTCGGCCATGGACGCCTTTAGGCTCGATGTGGGCCGCTATCCGACCCAGCAGGAAGGGTTGAGTGCCCTGGCGGCCAATCCTGGCACCGGCGGCGGGCTTGATAAATGGGACGGTCCCTATCTGAAAAAGGCCGTGCCCAACGATCCGTGGGGCAATCCCTATCATTACCGCAGCCCCGGTGAGCATGGTGAGGTGGATATCTATTCCTACGGGCAGGACAACCAGCCCGGCGGGGAAAAAGAAAACGCCGATATCGGTAGCTGGGAATAGCCTTTCCCGGCAAAGGCCCCGGCTCCATTATGCAATCCGCCTTCTTTCGTAAAACAGAAAAGATCGGTTCGCTGCTGGTCGGCAACGGCAGGTTGCAGCCCGCCCAACTGGAGCGGGCCTTGGCCCATCAGGAAACCGTCTCCCGCAGGCTGGGGGAAATCCTGCTCTCCCTTGGCTACATCAGCGAGGAGGATCTGGCCGCAGCCCTGGCCCAGCAGCTTGGCCTGGCTGTGTATGTTCCGCAGGACGCCGATGAATTCCTCACCCCGCCCATCTCCCAGCTTTTCTTGAAAGACCATCCCTTTCTCCTCTTCCGTCGAGGGGAGTCCGAGTCCTTCCTCCTGACCAGCGACCCCTTGGACGGCGATATCCTCGCTTCTGCCCGGATCACCCTGGCCTCGGCCTTCGGCATCCAGGTGATCGGCGAGGCTCAGCTCAAAAACCTTATCCGTGAGCATTATCAACTGGGCCAGCAGGAGAACGAGGCTGCGGCCATGCTCATTGACGAGGCGGATATCGACAAGCTCAAGGACATGGCCTCCGAGGCGCCGGTCATCAAGTATGTCAACAACCTGATCGACACGGCGGTGACGCGGCGGGCCAGCGATATCCACCTGGAGCCCTTTGCCGACGGCCTGCGGATCAGGCTGCGCATCGACGGCATCCTCCACGATTACGAAATCCCGCCCCACGCCATGCAGCCCGCGATCATCTCCCGGACCAAGCTCCTGGCCGGGCTGGATATTGCCGAGCGCCGCCTGCCCCAGGACGGCAAGATCTCCATGCGGGTCTCGGGCCGCGAGATCGACCTGCGGGTCTCCACCCTGCCCACCATCTTCGGCGAGGGCGTGGTGATCCGTATCCTGGAAAAGGCCTCCATCATTTTGGATTTGGTCAAACTGGGCATGGGCAGCCGGATCGAGGAGGAGTTCCGCCGCCTCATCGCCATGCCCGACGGGATCATCCTGGTCACCGGCCCCACGGGCAGCGGCAAGACCACCTCCCTTTACTGCGCGCTCAACCAAATCAACACCGGCGACAACAAGATTATCACCGTGGAAGACCCGGTGGAGTACCAATTGCACGGCATAAACCAGATCCAGGTCCGCTCCGAGATCGGCCTGACCTTTGCCTCGGGCCTGCGCTCCATCGTCCGTCAGGACCCGGACGTGATCATGATCGGCGAGATCCGCGACCTGGAAACCGCCGAGATCGCGGTGCAGTCCTCGCTCACCGGCCATCTGGTTTTCTCCACCCTGCACACCAACGATGCCATCTCCGCAGTGGTACGGATGACCGACCTGGGGGTGGAGCGGTTCCTGATCTCCTCCTCCCTGCGCGGCGTCCTGGCCCAGCGGCTGGTGCGCTGCATCTGCCCGCATTGCAAGGAAAAGCAGGGGATGCTCAGTGAGTTCGGCTATCAGCCTGCGGGCGAGGATTTTCCCATCTACGAGGGCAAGGGCTGCGACCATTGTTCCGGCACCGGCTACACCGGGCGGATCGGCCTCTATGAGCTGCTGGTCATCGATGAGGCCATCAACCGGGGGATTTCCAAGGGGCTGGATCTGATGGAGCTGAGAAAGATCGCCGAGGAGCAGGGGTTTCAATCCATGTTCACCGACGGCCTGGCCAAGGTCCGGCAGGGGCTGACCACCTTCAGCGAGGTGGTCAGGGTCTGTAGGGGAACCGAAAATGGGGCAATGTAAAGGTTTGTCCGAAATTTGCGGGGAAGATGGCGATAATTCTGCTGCTGTTTTCTCTTTCTTCTTTTGCGTGCCCAAAACTTTCTTCTTTTGCGTGCCCAAAAGAAGAAACAAGAAAAAGGCACCCCAGCCAGTCCTGGCCCTGCGGGCTTCCCTTGCTTCTCGACGAGGGCGGGACGCTAAAAAACTCGGGCTTCGCCCTCAAACAGTTTTAGCGTCTTTTTCCGCCCCCGTCTGCGAGGCGCGGCAGGACAAATGGGGGGATGATTCCCATTGGCACGCAGCCGAGCACCGGAGAGGCTGCCGAAAAGGGGATTTGCACTGTTTGAGGCGAAGCCGAGTTTGCAAAGCCCCGGCAGCATCGAGGAGCACAGGGCATCCCGCCAACGGCGGGACAAGTGACACGGGTGCACTTTCTTTGGTTCGTTTCTTTGGGCAAGCAAAGAAATGAACATACTAAATTCTAAATTCTTGCCGGAGTTCCCGGAATCCCCGGATGAGCCAATTTAAATACACAGCCCTGGACGCCAACAACCAGACCCAGAACGGGGTTCTTGAGGCCCCAGACCAGGAAAGCGCTGCCAAACGCCTGATGCAGCAGGGCTTGCGGCCCCTGAACATCCGCCGCCAAGGAGGCGGCCTTAGTCTGCCCCAGGGCCTTGGCCTGCGCTTGCGTTTCCGCCAGGAAAAACTGCACCGGGCGGATATCGAGTTTTTCACCAACCAGATCGGCTTGCTGCTCAAAAGCGGCCTGGCCCTGGATCAGGCCCTGCGGGTGATGAAGCGGCACAGCCATAAGCCCGTCTTCCAGCAGTTTGTCGGCGAGCTGGAGCAAAAGATCAAGGAAGGCAAATCCTTTTCCCAGGCCCTGGCCGATTATCCGCATTTCTCCCCCATGTACATCAACATCGTCCGGGCCGGGGAAGAGGGCGGCATCCTGCCTGCCATGCTGATGAAGATCGCCGGCTACCAGGCGACCTTTCAGGAACTCCAGCAGTACGTGATCTCCGCCTCCATCTACCCGCTTTTTCTTTTGGGCGTGGGTTTTCTCGCGATCATCATCCTGTTGACCACCATCCTGCCTCGGTTCGAGGTTTTGTTCGAGGGCATGGGCCAGCAACTGCCCGGCCATGTGGTGATGCTCATGGCCACGGCCAAGTGGATCGGCAGCCATCCCCTGTTGACGGCCCTGGTGCTGGTGGGGCCGCCGCTGGCGGCCTGGCGCTATTTCAAAAGCGCGGACGGCAAGGCCCGCTTGGACCACTGGGCCTTGCGGATTCCAGTGCTGTCCGAGTTTGTTCGCAACCTGGAGACCACCCGGATTTTTCGGACCATTGAGGTGCTGGTCAACAATGGCGTCCATCTGGCCGCAGCCCTTAAGATCGGCAGCGGCGTGGCGGTGAACGCCGAGTATCGCCGCCTGCTCAACCAAGCCACCCGCGCCCTCCAGGAAGGCCGCCGCATCGGCGAGCGCTTGAGCGCGGAAAAGCTCTTTCCAGAACTGGCCACCGAACTGCTCTCCATCGGCGAGGAGTCGGGCCGGGTGGGGGAGATGTGCGGCCAGATCGCCGACCATTTCGAAAAGGAGCTCAAGGAGCGGATCAAGCGGCTCACCGCCATGGTGGAGCCGATATTCATCCTGCTCATCGCCGTGGTTGCGGGCTACGTGGTGATCTCCATGCTCTCGGTTATTCTGAGTATCAACGATATCGCGGGTTAACCATGAGTAGCCGCTCCGCAGCACCACATCTGCTTTGTCATCGGCCTGGTCCGCATACTTTAGGTATCGGAGTCTCCCTACGGTCGCTTACCTGCGGACAGGCCTCTTTCGCGCATCTGCGGCAGCAGCGAAGCGGCGCTGCGAAGCGGCTATTATTTCGGGGCTGTCCAATCCTTGGCCAACGCGGCTTTTCCCTCATCGAGCTGATCATGGTCTTGGCCCTGCTCGGCATCATGGCCGGGGTGGTGGCTCCAGCCACGGGCCGGTTTCTCGATAAGCTGAATTTTCGCAAGCAGACCGCAGCCTTGGTCGCTGGCACCCGGTATGCCCGGCTTATGGCGGTGGGCAAGGGCAGGCCGGTGGAGATGCGTTTCGATGGGCAGGCCCATCAGCTTACCTTTAGCGGCGCGGTGGAGGAAAAAAAAGCGGTCGAGCTTTCCGATGGCGCGGTCTTTGAGTTCAGGCCGGAAACCCTGGTCTTTTACCCGGACGGACTGGCAACGCCGGGAAGGATGGTATCCCGCAGCGGCCGCCGCTCCCAGGAATTCCGCATCGATCCGCTCACCGGCATCCCGGTGCGGCAATGACGGGCGGCCAGCGCGGGATCACCCTGTTTGAGCTGCTTATTGCCGTGGTGCTCTTGGGCATGGTCAGCACCATGATCTATTCCGTGCTCAACGTGGGGATCAGTTTCAGCGCAAGGGGCGGAAAACACCTGGAACGCTTGAGCAGGGAGAAGAATCTCCTCAGCCTCCTGCGGCGGCAGGTAAACGGGGCCTGGTACGACCTGCGTTTCGGCAGGGTGGAGATTTCCGGCGGCGACGGGGTGCTGCGCATCGTCACCCGCCAGCCCCTGCTGCACCGAAATGTTGGTTCCGTGCTCGCGGTGTACCGGGTGAATCCCTCTGAGCAGGCCCTCTATTACCTGGAAAAAAAGGATTATTTCAACACCGACTACGGCGAGCAGTATCTGCCTGAGTTCAGCGAGATGGAAAAGATGTATGCCTCGGACCGGCCAGTGGCCCTGGCCTACGACCCGCAACAAAGCAGGGTGACCGTGACCTTGGGCGGGGAAGCGTTCGCCTTTGTTCCCAAATGCCTGCCCCCCGGCGGCGCGACCCCGAGCTTTTCGGGCGGAGGGCAATAGGGATGGCGAGGTCGGGACCCACGGCTTTGGGTAGTTGTTCCCCGCAGGGCTTTACCCTGCTGGAGGTGTTGGTCGCGGTGCTCATCCTCAGCCTGGCCTATGTGGCGGTGTTGCAGAATTTCTCCCAGTCCAACGCCAACATCTTCCGGCTGGAAAAGGGTCGGGCCGCCGATTTGCGCGACGCCCTGGCCCTTGAACAGCAACTGCGGGGTACGGATCTTGCCGGCGAGGTGCTGGTTTTGGGGCAGAAATTCGTCCTGAAAAAAATTGGCAGTAAAGACGGTCAGTTGGAAACCGTGAGGCTTGAAAAGCGGTGAAGACTATGGTATCGATTACCCAATGTCGTCTGCCCAAGGCCATGGTTGCCAGCAATAATCAGGGTTTTGCCCTGCTGGTCGTGATCATGGTGCTGCTGCTCGCCAGTTTCCTCGCCTCGCAGCTCAGCCTGGATGTGCGCACCGAACAACGCCTGGCTGCCAACGCCAAGGACCGCGACCGGGCAGCCATTTTGGCCGAGGCAGGTTTCAATATCGCGTTGTTTCGCCTCATGGACAAGCCCATCGCTCTGGAGGCGGAAGGCGCATACGGGCGGCTGGTGGCTGGGCGGCCGTACATTCATCCGCTGAGGGGTGGGCAGGTAAGGTACTATGCGGCCAACGAGTCCGGCAAGATCGACCTCAACGCCTCCGAACCGAGGCTGCTGGAGCTTTTTCTGCGATACCGCAAGCTCAGCCTGGAGCAGGCTGGTGTGGTCATCGCCTCGCTGCAAGACTGGCGGGACCCGGATAATCTGGTCCGTCTCAACGGCGCTGAACAGGAATACTACATGCATCTGCCCGACCCCTACATCCCGAGAAACGGCAGAATCGAAGATCCGGGGGAGTTTTTTCTCCTGCGCGGCACCGAGTTTCTGGCCGGGAAGTTTGAGGCGGAGGAGGCCTTTACCGTCCATAACCCGGAAAAGGGGATCAACGTCAACAGCCTTACCCCGACCATGCTCGATTTTGTCGTGAACGGCGATGAGGCCCGGCGGCAGGCCTATTATGACGCCCGCCAGCTCCAGGGCGCCCTCAACGCCGCCATGACCCGGCAGATCATCGGGGAGGCGCGCTTTTCCGAACTTGAGCCGTTTCTCCGCTACGAAGACGGAACCTCAAGCCTTTATTACACCATCACCGCCACCGGACAGGCTGTCGCGCCGGGCGGTACGGACAAGCAGGCAGGCCCCGGCCTGACCATCAACGCTCTGGTCCGGATTCTGGCCAACGGCTATCAGATTCTTTCCTGGCAGGAGCGCTATTCATGAGAGGGGTGGAGGTGATCATCACCGACCAGGGCGCCATCCGTCTGGAGGGCGGCCAGGAGGCCAAGCCGCATCCGGCCGAGGTCGTGATCACCCGGATGCTGACCAAGGTCGGTCTGCTCCCCCAGCAGAAAACCGGCCCGGCCGTAACCGTGTATGTTGCCGAGGAGCTGCTGTTTTGTAAGCAGTTCAGCCTGCCGGTGAAGGCCTCGGGCATCAAGCAGGCCATGGGCTATCAGATGGAGATGCTCCTGCCTTTTCCGGCGGATGCCTGTTTCTCCAGCTACGAGACGGAGCGGCGGAACAAGGAAACCGCAGTTACTCTCTACGCCGTGCCGGAAGAGGCCATTGCCCCCCATTTGCAGGAGCTGACCGCAAACGGGCATAGTCTGGTGGGCCTGTTCCCCTTGAGCCAGCGCTATCTGAGTCGCAGCCAGAGCAAGAAAAAATGGGCCTTGCTGCTGCCTGGCTCCATGGCCACCCTCCTGACCTTTGCCAATGGCCGTCTGCGCCAGCGGCTGCTCTGTCCGTCTCTGCCCACCATTGGCGAGGCCATGGAGCTGAGCGGCTGCGATGAGGTGTATTGTCCGGCGGCCTCCGCAGCCAGTGGCTTTGCCGATGCCGACAGCCTGCTGGCCGACGAGCCCCTGGGCAAGTCCTTTAATCTGCTGCCCGCCTCTTTTCGGCGACCGGATTATTTCAAGTTCCTGATCGCCGGGTTGGCGCTGCTCAATGTGCTTTCCCTGTTTTTGCTCCTGGGCATGAAGGAGTACCGCTACCATGCCACCAGCAACCGGGTTGAGGCGGAGATCGCCAAGTTGCAGCCGACCATGAAAAAGATCAAGACCCTGGGCAACAAGGAAAGCCAGAGCAAAAAGGAAATCGCCCGGCTGGAGGAGATCGGCAAGAATCCCGACCTCCTTGCCCTGCTGACCAACCTGACCGCCAAACTCCCGGCTTCGTCCTATCTGGAGCAGCTCCGCATGGAAAAGAAGGAGGCGGCCATCCTCTATCTCGACGGATATGCCGATGACATGGGTGAGGTGTCCACCAGTCTGCAAGGGTTTGGCGAGGTGAGTCTTAAGTCGACCAGCCGCCGCAACAACAAAAATTATTTCCAGATGGAGATCACCCTGCCATGAACCAGATCGTGGAGTTCATCCATCGGTTTGACCGGCGGCATCTCCTCGCTGGGGCGGCGGCGGTTTTGCTGGTCGCCAACCTTGGCAATTGGGCCTGGGGCTATTTCGATTCCCGCCAGGTGGAACTCGATGAGCGCATGGCCATGCTGGCGCAATACCGCGAGGCGGTGCAGCGCTTGCCGGAGATCGAGGATCGGGTCGCCCTGCTGGCCCGTCAGCAGCAGCAGCTGGAGGCCTTTTTGTTCCAGGGCGAAAATGAAGAGAAGGTTGCCTCGGCCATGCAGATCATGCTGCAATCGGAGGTTACTAACGCCGGGCTTGAGCCGGAGTTCATCCAGCCGGTGCGGGCAGGCGAGGGGAGCGGGGGCGACCGCAAGGAACACGGCGAGATCGCCATCAAGATTCGCATGGCCGGCTCGCTCAACGATCTGGGCAAGTTCCTGCACAGCCGCTACGCCAGCAAGCAGTTTTTCAGGGTCGAAAGCCTCTCCATCAAGCCATTCAAGCCTGGCGAGCTGAAGATTTCCCTGGATGTTCGCGGATACTACAAAATCGGCAAGGAGGCCGACAAGGCGATATGACCACCCGGCTCGCCATGGCGGTTGCGCTTCTGCTGGTTCTGTTGGCTCAGGCCTGGGGGTTGGTCTCGGTCTTGCGGGACGATCCGTTGCGCAATCTCGCGGTCAAGGGGAAGAAAGAGGCCCCGGCCGCAATGACGCCGGGGATGCAGAGCCTACAGCCCACCCCGCCCGCCGCGCCGCCTGATCTCAACCAGGGCTATCTTTTCAGCGCCGAGCGCAGCCTTGCCGCAGGAAGCGGGAAAAGCGGCCAGGCCCAGAATGCCGCGAACGTGGCCATCGACAAGATTCATTACAGCGGCTCCATCATCACCGACAAACCCAAGGCCCTGCTCAGTTTTGCCCTGGGAGGCCCGGAGGATTCATCCGGCGGCGGTGCGCAGAAACAGGGCTTTTTGCGGGTTGCCGTCGGGGATACGGTGAATGGGTACAAGGTCACGGAGATTCTGCCGGAAAAGATCATCTTCAGCCGGGATGGTCAGCAGATAACGAAATTACTGTACGATAAGGCAAAGGATCGGAGCGCTGATCCGATCCCGCTGTCCAGCCGTGGGCAGAGCGGGCAGATGCCCGCAGCTTCTCCGGTGCCTCAGGCTCCGGGGCAGAATGCGCCGCCGGTTCCTGTCCCGGCAGTCGCTCCTGCCGTAAAAGCGGCAGAGCCGCCGCGGGTTTCCGCGCCGAAAAAACCGATTCCGCCTCCGCCGAGCGACGAGGAACTGCGGAAACATCCGCTGCGTAAACGCCCGGAACCGCCACCAGAATGATGATAAACTTCGGAACAAAAAAGGGAATCCGTCTCATGAAGCCTCGCCAGAGCCATATTCTGCTTGTTCTCCTGCTGCTCGTTCTCGCTCAGGGCTGTGCGCCTCAGGCCACCCGGCCCTGGGTTGATCTCAAGGAAATCAACGACCAGATCGTGAGAGGTCCGGCAAAAGATCAGGCGCAGGAGCCGGGCAAGGAAGGCGCTCCCGCGCCGCCCCGGATCAAGGACATGAGCGTCTCCGCAGCCCCTGGGCCTGAGGGACTCAAGGATCAGACCGGGGTAAAGCCGCACAAGGCCGAGCCTGCGGACGGGATTTTGCTCAACTTTGACAATGCCGATATCTACGAGTTCATCCAGGTCATCTCCGAAACCCTTGGCATCAACTACATCGTCGATCCCAAGGTCAAGGGCACCGTCAACATTCACTCCGCCCAAAAAATCGGCAAGGACCAGTTGTTCGGGATTTTTCAGAAGATCCTGCACGTCAACGGCCTGGATGTGCGCAATGAAGGCGATTATTACTCCATCCACCCATCCAAGGGCGGGGTGCCCCAGCAGATATACGGCCCGGGAGAATCCGGGTCGCTTAAGGCCTCCTCGCGGCTGGTGGTGCAGATCATCCCGGTGGCGCATCTTGCTTCGACCGAGGCCCAGAAGCTGGTGGAGCCGTATCTCTCCGAGGTGGGCACCATCTACAATCTCACCAGCCAGAACACCCTTATTGTCAACGATTTTGAAAGCAAGGTGTTGGATATCGTGAGCGTGCTGTCCCGCCTTGACGTCTCGCCGCTTGCCGCGCTCAAGGTGCGGATGATCCGGGTGGAAAACGCGCCGCTCTTTACCCTGCGGGATGAGTTGCAGGAAATTCTCACCGCCCTGTCGGTGAATCCCAAGGAGCATGAGGCGGTTTCCATCATCGCTCTGGAGCGGGTCAATTCCCTGCTCCTGATCAGCAAGAGCGAGCAACTGTTGGACAGCACCGACCGCTGGATCAAGGAGTTGGATGTCGTGCCCGCCGAGGGCCGCGACCCTGTTTATTTCTATAACGTGCGCAACTCGGTGGCTTCGGAGCTGGCGGCCTTGGTAAATGCCTTTATCTCCGGGGGGGAGGCTGCTCCGGCTGCCGGGCAGATGAAATCAGGCCTTGAGCGGGAAACCGGGACAGGACTGAGCAAGTCCACGTTGTCCGGCGGCAGCGGGGACACCCAGGCCAAGAGCCTGACCGGGCCGACATCCTCCGGGTTGAAGCCGGACGCCGGGGTTGATGCGGCGGGTGCTGGCAAGTCGGAATCTTTTGGCAAGACGACTGGCGTTGCGCGGACAGGCGCTGGCAAGCGGAGCGGCAAAAACCTCGCCAGCCTTCAGTTTGGCGGTGAGCCAAGCCTGTTGGCCGACGATGCTCGCAACATCGTTCTGATCCGGGCGGAGAGGGCTGACTATCTCCGCGTGCTCAAGATGCTGGAACGGCTGGACAATCTGCCCAAGCAGGTGCTCATCGAGGTGATGGTGGCCGAGGTGGCGCTCAACGATTCCTGGGAATTCGGCATTGAATGGGCCTTGAAGAATAACAAGCTCAACATTAACGGTTCGAAATACAGCCAGTATTTTTCCACGACCGCCGGGACCGCCGCGACCTCAACTTCTCCGGGATCTTCTGGTTTGAAAAGTGTCAGTGACCCGGTGGGCAAGGCTTACGGCTTTGCCTATTCGATTTTTAACAGCTCCGGGGATATTGTAGGGCTGCTCAATGCAATAGCCGCGCAAACCGATGTTTCCCTGCTTTCTTCCCCCCAGATTCTGGTGCTGAACAACGAAGAGGCCTTTGTCAATGTGGGCGACCAGGTGCCCATTAAAACCTCGGAATCCGTACCGCAGGATGCAACGGCGTTTAAGACCTCCACCATTCAGTACAAGGATACGGGCACCCTTCTTAAAGTCAGGCCCAGGATCAACCACGACGGGCTGATTATCCTCGATATTGACCAGCAGGTGAGCGCGGCCACCATAAACCCGTTGGGCGGCACCGACTCGCCGATCATCTCAACCCGTCAGCTCAAGACCAAGCTGGCGGTGAAGAATGGCCAGTCCATCATGATGGGTGGTCTGATCAAGAAAGGCACCACCAACGAGGAAAACAAGATCCCTCTGTTGGGCGATATCCCGGGGGTGGGCTGGTTATTTAAGTACGGCAAAAAGAGCAACGCCAAGACCGAGCTTTTGGTGATGATCACCCCCTATGTGATCGAATCCGACGACGTGCTGGCGCAGTACATCAAGAAGTTCCAGGAAAAGATGCAGGGGTTGCGTCAGGGACTTGTTGAGAAGCAGCCTGCTGCGGCAGCACGGCCAGCCGCCCGGGAAACACTGGAGGATAAGCGCGAGAAGGACAGCTGAGGGTTAAGGCGGGTTGATATGGGACGTCCATAAAAGCATACATTCCAGACAAGAAAAAGGGGCTGAAGAAAAATCTTCAGCCCCTTTTTCTTTTTCAGCTTGCTCTTATTTCCCCACCAACCGCTCCAATATCCTGTAGCTCCGCGCCACCATGTTCCTCGGCTCCACCATGAGACCGGCCTGGATCATGGCGTTGTCGAAGATCTGCTCCACCACGCTTGCAGCCACCTCGGCATCCTTCTCTTTCAGCCCGGCCAGGCCCTTGATCAAGGGATGGGTGGTGTTGATTTCGAGATTCTTGCCGCCGAACTGCTGCAATCCCTGGCCAGAGGCGCGCATGATCCGTTCCATGCTGCTGGTGACAAAGCCGTCGGGGTTGACCACCATGGCCGGACTGTCGGTGAGGCGTTTTGAGGCGATGACCTCTTTCACCTGCTCGCCCAACACCTCTTTCATCCAAGAGGTCAGGGACTTGGACTCCTTTGCCGGCATGGCCTCGCTCTGGGCTTTTTCCTTGTCCGCCTCGGTTTCTGCCGGGGCCTCGGGCAGATCAAGATCGCCGCGGTCGGCGGAGACCAGTTTTTTCTCGGCAAACATGCTGAGATGGCTCATGGCGAAATCATCGATGGGCTCCAGGGTGTAGATCACCTCGATGTTGCGCTTTTTGAAGGCCTCGATGTAGGGGCCGTTTTCAATGGCTTCCCGGCTGGGGCCGTTGATGTAGAAAAGCTCCTTCTGCCCCTCGGGCATGCGCTCCACATATTCGGCCAGGGAGGTGAAGACGCCGTCTTCGGTTTTGGAGGACTCGAAACGCAGGAGTTTGGCCGCCTCCTCGCGGTAGGCAAAGTCCGAGATCACCCCTTCCTTGATAAACATGCCGAAGTTCTTCCAGAACTCCGTGTACTTCTCCGGCTCGCTCTTGGCCAGCTCTTCCAGGAATTTGAGCACCCGCTTGGTCACCACTTTGTTGATCTTGGCGACCAGGGCGCTGTCTTGCAAGGCTTGGCGGGATATATTGAGGGGTAGGTCTTCGCTGTCGATGACCCCGCGCAGGAAGCGCAGCCATTCCGGGAGGATGGTCTTGCTGTGTTGCTCGATCAGTACCCGCTGGCAGTACAGGTTGACCCCCGGCTCCATGCGGCCGAAACCCATGGTCTCGAAATTCTCCTTGGGGATGAAGAGCAGGGTCTTGATGGCCAGGGGGGCGTCCGCGGAAAAGTGAAGCCTGGCCAGGGGCTCGTCATAGGCATTGGCGATGAATTTGTAAAACTCGGTGTAGGCGTCCTCGCTGATCTCGCTTTTGCCCAGGGTCCAGATGGCCTGCACCGTGTTGATTGCCTCGCCCTTGAGCTTGATGGGGAAAGGAACAAAGCTGGAATACTGCTTGATGATCCGGCGGATCGTAGCCTCGTTGGCATATTCCTTGGCCTCGTCGGTGAGTTCCAGGACAATGCTGGTGCCGCGCCGGATGCCGGGGCACATGGCGATGGTGAAGGTGCCGCCGCCGTCGGAGATCCATTCGTGGCCCATGTCGTCCATGCGGTAGGAGCGGGATTTGACGCTGACCTTCTTGGCGACCATGAAGGCGGCATAGAAACCTACGCCGAACTGGCCGATCAGATTGACATCCTTGCGATCCGTTTCGGAGAGCTTGCTGAAAAAGGTTTTGGAGCCGGAATGGGCGATGGTGCCCAGGTTGGCCTCCAGTTCGCCCCGGTCCATGCCGATGCCGGTGTCGGTGATGGTAAGGGTGTTTGCTTTTTCGTCAAACTCGATGGTGATTTCCAGAGGCACATGGCTGTCGAAAACCTCTTGCTCCACCACGCTCTGGTGCCGGAATTTTTCAAGGGCGTCTGCGGCGTTGGAGATCAATTCGCGCAAGAATATCTCCTTTTCCGTGTAGAGCGAATGGATCACAATATCGAGCATCTTTTTTACTTCGGCCTGAAATTCCTTGGTCTCTGTCTGGGGGGTGGTTTTCTCGGGACTCATTGTTTCTCTCTCTGAAATGGATTCTTTGGGGCGATGCGGGCGATTGTGCCTGCTGCCCGGAATGGTTGTCTTTCTGCCGAAAACGGCAAGGTGCGTCAAAAATAATCATCCCGGACGCCCTGTCAAGCTGCGGCAAGCCGTTGTTCGCAAATACCTGTCATGTCGCGATGACGTGCGCGGCATAAGGAGCCGTAACGAAATGGGCATTTGAGGGTGATGTCAACGGCGGGTTGATTTCGTAACCGCTCCTAATTATTTACAACTGCATCCGGATATGTGATAATCGCCCCGTTGGTATCGTGTTTTATTTGTCCGCAGTGGGCCATGAAGCGACCCAGACCTTTTGAACCGGGAAAAGCGATGATGGATGTAGCTGCAGAATATGTCAGGGATGTGGAAAAGATTGCTCCGTGTCCGGAGGTGGCGCTGGATGTTCTGTCCATGGCCCATGCGCCGGATTGTTCTATCCCGAAGTTGTCGGAAAAGATAGAGCAGGACCCGGGGCTCACGGCCAACATGCTGCACATGGCTAACTCCGCCTACTTCGGCCACATGAAAAAAATCACCTCGGTCAAGGACATCATCGTCCGGATGGGGGTGGACGCGGTCAAGATCATCTCCATCACCAGCGCTTCGGTCGGGTTGCTCAAATTGCCGCAGGAAGCCTATGCCCTGGGCCGGGGCGAACTCTGGCGCCACTCCTTTGCCGTGGCCATTCTGGCAAATATCATTGCCCGCTACGCCAAGGCCAGAGATACCGCCGCCATTTACACCGCAGGTCTGCTCCATGATGTGGGCAAGGTGATCCTTGATCGGCCCTTGCAGGTGGAGAGCTATAACCGAGATGAAAAAGACGGGCAGGCGGACCTGCTGGTTATGGAACGCAACCTGTTGCATACGGATCACGCCGAAGTGGGCATGGCCCTGCTGGAAAAATGGGGGTTGCCTGAGGCGGTTTCCGTGCCGGTTGGTCTGCACCACGACCCGACTCAGTCCCAGTCAAAAAGGCTGGGGGCCAAAATTATCTATCTGGCCAATCATCTGGTGCATCTTACCGAATACGACGCGAGCAGTTCCGGGGATTTCTTTTTTGACGTGCTGGCCTACGAGAGCATGAAAGAGGAACTGCCCGAGGTGCCGAATTTTGAAAGCAATATGCGCCTGATTATCGAAGAGTTTGTCGATAAATATCGGGATGCCGCTGCCGTGTTTAGTCTATAGTCCAGCATAGGCCACCACCCTGCTGGGCCTATGCCTTTTCCCCTCTACGTCCTCATCTCTTAAGCTGCTTCCCCGATCAGCACTGCCTCCTGGATATGCATGAGACGGTCAATGTCCAAGAGGATGGTCACGCCTTCGGCGAGTTTGGCCATGCCCAGCAGGCACTGGCTGTCAACCACGCTGCCGAATTTGGGGGGATCTTCCACATCCTGCTCCTTGATGGTCACCACCTCGGACACCGCATCGACAATGATGCCGATGAGTCGGGAACCGGTAAGGCCGGAAACCTCCACCACGATGATGCAGGTGCGGGCATCGTATTCCGCGCTCTCCATGCCGAACTTGCCCCGCATGTCCATGACCGGGATGATCTTGTCCCGCAGGTTGATGACCCCCTTGAAAAAGGGCGGCATTTGCGGCAGCTCGTGGACGGTCATCAGACCGATGATCTCCCGAACATCGAGGATGCCGAGGCCGTAGCGTTCGTTGCCCAGGGTGAAGATCAGATATTTGCCTTCGCGGGAGGCAAGCGTCTGGTCGATGCCCAGCTTTTTGGCTGCACCCCGTGGCCGGGCCGCACCCTGTTCTGCTCCTGTCGCAGTCGGCAGATTCTTGCAGGCGATATCGGCAAAGCGGGTGTCAACAAACTCCGCAAGATTGATGCGCCGCCCGATCTCCATCTTGGTGGTCATGTAGTCCTGGATGGCCTCCAGATCCTCGCTGACCGGATAGAGGTTGTCCGTGGTGATTCCCTGGGGGTCGGAGAGCACGTTGCGGAGCAGGGCGGGTTCGAGGCCGATTTTTTTCTCCGGGTCGAGAAAGGCCACGGCGATCTCCGCCGCCTCGTCGACATGATCCCGGATATAGATGCCGGATTCCACCAGCATGTTGGTGAATTCCTGGACGGCTTGCGGGTATTTCTTGAGAATCTCTTCCCGGAAGACCACGACGCAGCAGGGGTGATCCTGCCAGACCTCGCTGGAGAGGAATTGGCGCTCGGCAATGCCTGCGGTAATGGCCCGCGAGCCGATGGGCTCGGCCACCAGGAAACCGCTGGCTTCGGGATTTTCTTTTAAAAATTCCGGCATGGCCACCGGCGGCACCACGTCAAAAAGAACGTTGACCGCTTCCTTGCCCACCACCCCGGGCCGCAAGCCCATCTGGGTGAAGTACATATGGGCCAGCATGTTGTGGACCGACATTTTGTGGGGGATATAGAAGGTCTTGTGTTTGAAAAACTGCTGGTATGGCTTGACATACTTGCCGGTTTTGTTGCGCACGCAGATGCTGCCGTTGCGGTGGGCAAAGAGTACCAGCTTGATGGGCACGCCGTAGCTGAACAGGTCCATGGCCATGGGCGCCAGGATAAAGGCCCCGTCCACCTCGCTGTTTTCCAGGGCGTTTTGCACCGGGTTCCAGCCCGGCATGCACAGGGTGTCCAGGCTGAAGTGCTTCGGGGTCTTTTGGCCCGAGGTCACCTGGTGCTTGAGCACGCCCAGGGCCAGATGGTCGGTGATCTGGATATGGGCCATCTTGAGCTTGACCTTACCCTCGGCGCTGATCTTGGGGCCTTCCTCCTTTTTGGCGACGGGGGCCTGCTTGAAGCCAAAGATCTCCTCGATGAGAACCTTGAGTTCGTCCGGGGTAAAAGGCTTGGCCACCACACCGTTGGCCCCGGCCTCCTTGGCCTTGGCCACATAGGCCTTATCGCCGTGGCCGGTGGCCATGAGAAAGGGGAGGTTTTTGAAGGCGTCCTGGCCGCGCATCCACTGCAACAGTTGGAGGCCGTCGCAGTTGGGCATGGACCAGTCGCTGATGACCAGGGCAATGTCCGTCTCGGCACCAAGCTTTTCTTTTGCCTCGTTGCCATCCACCGCCTCGACGATGTTGGTAAGGCCAATCTGGCCAAGAATCCGGGCTTCCATCTTGCGCATGGTCCCGGCGTCTTCAACGAGTAGAATCTTCATCTGCGGGTCAAGAGCCATGATGGTACCTCCTTGGTTCAATATAGATGAAGAAAAATGTTTCGACAAGTTCGGAAAAAAAGGAACAAGGCAAAGGCGGCAAGCAAGAGGGCCGGAACGAAGAATTTTTCCGGGCGATCCCTGTCTGAAGGTCTTATAATAAGCAATCAAGGCGGATCGGGCAGTTATTTTTTACCCAGGGCAGGCGACCATGACGGAAAAAATTCTCTACACCCTCCATGAAACCCAGGCACTTCTGGCAGAAGGCTCGGTACTGCTGGTGGATATCCGCGATCAGGACACCTTTGCCGAGGGGCATATCCCCGGGGCCGTGAACCTGCCGGAGATCTTTTCCTTTCTCAGCGTGAGCAGCCCGGAAGGGCTAGCCGCCTTGCAGGATACCTTTGCGGCGAGTTTCTCCCGCGTTGGTGTCACCCATGAGCGGAAGGTCGTTTTTTACGAAGACAGCTTCGACACCCGCTACGGCGCTTCCTGCCGGGGGTACTGGCTGGCCTGTTATCTCGGCCACCGGGACTGCGGCATTCTGGACGGTGGCTTCTGGGCTTGGCAGCAGTACGGCCTGCCCGAAGAAACCGGGGATACCTCGCCCAGCCCCAGCCGGTTTATCCCCCAACCAAACCATGTCCTGATGGCCACCAGGGAAGATGTTCTCAAGGCCATGGGCGATGCAAAAACCATTCTCCTCGACAACCGGGATGCCAACGAATGGCTGGGTCAGACCTCTTCGCCCTATGGCTTCGACTTTGCTCCCCGGCGGGGTCGGATTCCCGGCGCGAAGTGGATTGAGTGGTACAGTTTTATGAGCAGGGCGGCGATTCCTGCCTTCCGGCCCGCCCATGAAATCCGGGCCCTGTGCGCCAGCCAGCAGATCTTTCCGAACAGCGATATCATCATCTTCTGTTTCAAAGGCTCGCGGGCGGCCAATACCTATGTGGCCTTGAAGTTGGCGGGTTTCACCAGACTGCGGGTCTATTTCGCCTCCTGGAACGAATGGTCCAGGGACCCGATCCTGCCCATCGAGAGCGGTGAGCCCCAGGCTGCTACCGTCTAATCGAGCGGCACTTCCGTTTTTTTCCGGCAGACCAGGGCAAGGAGAGCCAGGATGCCATTTGTCGATCTCCCCGATGGAACAGGCAAGGTCTACGTCCCAGAAAAAAACCCGGGCTGTCGGCAAAAATACCCCTGTCCGGATTGTTTTTCCTGCCAGATGTGCAGCGACGACCGCTGCCAGCGGTGTCTGGGGCGGGGGGGGAAGGCAAAGCCCTGTTGCCGCAGGGCCATGCCGGAAACAGAGGGGGATGGCGAAGGCAGCGGGGAGCCCTAAGGGGTCAGCCCGCTTTCACCAGGCCGGTGCGGATGGCGAATTTTACCAGTTCTGCGGTGGAATGCAGATTGAGTTTGTTCATGATCCGTTCCCGATGCCGGGAGATGGTCTTTGGGCTTAAGGTGAGGATTTCTCCGATCCTTGGGGTGGTATTGCCTTCGGCCACCAGCTCCAGCACTTCACGCTCCCGAAGGGTCAGGGCGTCCAGGCCGGAATGGTCCGCGTCTTTTGAGGAAAAATTGGACTGGCTGGCCAGCTCGGTGTAATCTTCGAGAAGCCAGCGGGCCAGGGCTGGCAGCAGATAAACGTTGCCTGCCGCCACGGAACGGATGGCCGCCACCAGTTCGTCGGCCGCAGCTTCCTTGGTGAGATAGCCCTTGGCCCCGGCCTGGAGCATCTGGAAGAAATACTGTTTGTCCTCATGCACCGTCAGGGCGAGGACAAGGCAATCCGGATGCAGTTCGATAAGCTGTTTGGTTGCCTCAAGGCCGTCCATCAGCGGCATACTGATATCCATCACCACCACATCCGGGGCAAGCTCGGCAACCTTGCTCAAGGCCTCGATCCCGTTTCCTGCTTCGCCGACCACCTGAAAATCAGGCTGGGTTTCCAGTAGGGATTTCAGCCCCGTTCTGACCATCTCGTGGTCATCGACCAGCATTATCTTAACCATCCTCACAACCTCTTTGGGTGACGCTGTTTCACGAAGTCAGGGTGAAAGACCATGACTGTTTGCGTAATGATACCAAACCTTGGCGGGAATTCCGTTTTTTTTTTGCCGCGGGCTTTTTTCTTGCCAGCTTAAGGGGGAAATGGTCAAGTTGCGGCGCAACCTCCGACCAGTCCCATCATAATAAATCTCATCGGCGCAGCTTATTCTATGGAATTTTCCACCATCCTGCTCATCGCTCTGGCCCTTGCTGTGGACGCTTTTGCCGTGGCCTTGGCCGCCGGGGTCAGCCTGTGCCAGGTCAGTTCCCGGCAGGTGTTCCGTCTGGCCTGGCATTTTGGTTTTTTTCAGGCCGGGATGAATATCCTCGGCTGGTTGGGTGGGATCACGGTTCGTTCGTGGATCGAGAGTTTTGACCATTGGCTCGCCTTTGGCCTGCTGGCCTTTGTCGGGGGCAAGATGATCTGGGAGGCGATCCGGGAGGCCAAGGAAGAGGGGGAGGGCGCGGACCCCACCCGGGGGCGGACGCTCATCACCCTCTCGATTGCCACCAGTATTGCCTCCCTGGCCGTGGGCTTGAGTTTTGCCGTGCTAGGGATCAGCGTTTGGCTTCCGTCCCTGGTCATCGGTCTCGTCGCGGCAGGGCTCACCGCGCTGGGTTTGCGGCTGGGCTGTCTGCTGGGTGCGACCTCGCGCCTGGGCTCCCGGGCGGAGATTGTCGGCGGCCTGGTTCTTATCGCCATCGGCCTGAAAATCATCTATGAACACGGGGTGTTATAGGTATTTCTCCTCGGTATTCCCATACATTTCCATTGCATTCTCCAGGGGCCGCTGGTATGTTTTTGCGTCTTGAACTTCCTTTAATATTACTGTCAATACCAGGCGGCTTGCGCCGTTGGTTACCGGAGAATCTGTGATGAGTATTCGAGAAGATGCGATCAGGGGCACGCTTACCCCTCTTTTTGAAAATTGTGCCGCCAACGAGAACGTCTCGGTCCAGGCCCTGATGCAGGGGGTGGCTGCTGGAACGATCTGTATTCCCAAGAACAAAAACCACAAGTTCGAGCGGATCATGGGCGTGGGTAAGGGGATGTCCACCAAGGTCAACGCCAATATCGGCTCTTCCAAGGATTATCCCGAGGTGAGCCAGGAGCTGCAAAAGCTCTGCGTCTGCCTCAAGGCCGGGGCCGACACGGTGATGGACCTGTCCATGGGCGGCGAGTTGAATGAGATTCGCCGCGAGATCCTGGCAAGCTGCCCCATCCCTCTTGGCACCGTGCCCATCTATCAGAGTATTGCCGAGGTGGTGGAGAAGCAGAAGAAAAAGATCGGCGATGTCACGGTTGCTCAGATGTTCAAGGGCATTGAACAGCAGGCCCAGGATGGGGTGGACTTCATGACCATCCACTCCGGCATCACTAGAAGCACCATGGACCGGGTGCGCAACGATAAGCGGCTCATGGGCGTGGTCAGCCGTGGCGGCTCTTTCACCATCGAGTGGATGAGCTACAACAACAAAGAAAATCCCATGTATGAACATTTTGACGAGCTGCTGGCCATCCTCAAGGAGCATGAGGTCACCCTGAGCCTGGGCGACGGCATCCGGCCGGGCTGTCTGGCCGACGCCACTGATCGGGGCCAGATCCAGGAGCTGATCCATCTGGGCGAGCTGACCCAGCGCGCTTGGGAGGCCGGGGTGCAGGTGATGGTCGAGGGACCGGGCCACATGCCGCTCAACCAAATCACGGCCAACATACTTTTGCAGAAGCAGCTTTGCCATGGGGCGCCCTTTTATGTGTTGGGGCCGCTGGTCACGGACATCGCTCCGGGCTACGACCATATCACCGGCGCCATCGGCGGGGCCATTGCCGGAGCGGCTGGGGCGGATTTTCTCTGCTACGTCACCCCGGCCGAGCATCTCAAGCTGCCCAGCGCCGAGGATGTGCATGAGGGGGTCATGGCCTCCCGCATCGCCGCCCATGCCGCGGACATCGCCAAGGGGCTGCCCGGCGCCATTGACAAGGACATCGCCATGGCCAAGTGCCGCAACAA
>JAPLJG010000092.1:12110-30567 GCA_026388735.1 Deltaproteobacteria bacterium | reverse complement strand
CTGGTAAGGCCACAACAGAGATGTTGTTGGTTTAATAAGGATAGCCGCGATGAAACATACCATTTCCGTACTGTTGCAAAATAAACCCGGAGTTCTTTCCCGAGTTACGGGCCTTTTCAGTGGCCGGGGCTTCAACATCGAAAGCCTGTCCGTGGCCCAGACCCTTGAGCAGGATGTTTCCTGCCTGACCCTGGTGACCTCCGGTGAGGATACCATCATTGAGCAGATCACCAAACAGCTCCACAAGCTTATCGATGTTATCAAGGTCACCGATATGTGTGAGCATGATAATGTGGAGCGGGAGATGGCCCTGATCCGGGTAAAGGCCGAGGCGCATACCAGGGCCGAGGTTTTGCGGATAATCGATATTTTCCGCGGTAAGGTTATTGACGTCGGGCCAAAGAGCTATGTTGTAGAAGTAACCGGCAAAGCGAGCAAGCTCCAGGCGGTGATTGATATCCTGCGGCCCATCGGCATCCAGGAGATCGTTCGTTCCGGAACCATTGCTATGACCCGGGCCCAGAAGGCGTAAGCATTTTTGGCCAGATAGAGTTCGTAGATGAACTGACAGACCGCACTTAAGTTTGTCAGTTCATTTTTATATGGGCCGAAATGATCCGGGCCTTTTAGTAAACCATTTTGCAATGAGACAGGAAACGCATGAAAAAACCACAAGTTCCTGTGGCCCTCGAAGGATATCCGTTCATCGGTTTTGCGGCCTTGACAACCCTGGTCCTTGCCATTTTGGGCCACGGTTTCACTGCTCTGCTGGCTTTGTTTGCCACGGCCTTTGTCCTCTACTTTTTTCGGGACCCGGAACGGATAAGTCCGGATGATGAGGATGTGCTGGTTTCGCCGGCAGACGGCAAGGTTATCCTCATCGAGAAGGTCTTTGACGACAAATTCGTGAAGGAGCATGTCTATAAGGTGAGCATCTTCATGAATGTCTTTAATGTGCATGTGAACCGGGCCCCCTGTCCGGGGACCGTGACCCAGGTGCAGTATTTCCCAGGGATGTTTTTTTCGGCCAATACCGAACGCGGTGCCTTGGAAAACGAGGCCTGTGGTCTTACCATCGAAACAAGAAACAACCGCAAAATCGCGGTGGTGCAAGTGGCTGGCCTCATTGCCCGGCGGATTGTCTGTTGGGCTGGCAAGGGGGACAGATTGATGCGTGGAGAGCGCTTTGGCTTGATTCGCTTTGGTTCAAGGGTTGACCTGTATCTTCCGCAGCAGATTCAACTGGAAGTCGCAGTTGGCCAGAAAGTACGGGCCGGCGAGACCATTCTTGGCTACCTTCCCTGATACTCCTATGCAGAAAAGTATTTTTTCAATATACTCTTTGGTATAGGAGTGCGAGCATGGTGTTGTTTGCAAACAAGATTGGAAGGAGGAGCACATGAGCAGGCACCATAAAGCCAATGATGTAATTTCCTCAAAGGGCACAATCTGTCTGTTGCCGAGCGTCATTACCACGGCAAGTCTTTTTAGCGGATTTTATGCCATAGTTGCGGCAATCAACGGGCAATATTTTCATGCCGCCGTGGCGATTATTATTTCCGGAGTTTTTGACGGACTTGATGGCAGAGTTGCCCGCCTCACCGGCACGACCAGTAAATTCGGGATGGAGTACGATTCTCTCTGTGATCTGGTAGCCTTTGGTGTGGCCCCGGCAGTATTGGCTTATGAGTGGGTGCTGCGGCCCTATGGCCGTTATGGTTGGCTAGCGGCCTTTCTCTATGTGGCGACCACCGCCTTGCGTCTGGCTCGGTTCAATAGCCAGGATACCACTTCGACTAAAAATGAATTCACGGGGTTGCCGTGCCCTGCTGCCGGGGGGATGATCGCTTCCTCCGTAATGTTCTGTAGTTTCTTTGAGATTGACGGCACCCTGAGAAATTTTATTGTCTTGGGGGCCGTATACAGTCTTTCCTATCTCATGGTCAGTTCCGTAAAATATCAGAGCTTCAAGCATGCGCAAACCGATCGGGCCAAAAAATTTCAGGTTCTGGTCGGGTTGGTCCTGCTCATCATGGTGCTGGCCACCGAACCTCAGGTTACCCTTTTTGTCCTGGGGGCGACCTACGTTCTATCCGGACCGCTGGCGGCGGGGTACCGTTTGGTGGTGAGGGGCAAAACTTCTGTCGAAGAAGAACAGGGAAATTCGGTATAAGCTACAGGTTGTAGGCGGCATTCTTCGTGTGCTGCCTGGCTGAGGGGAGTGCATATACGATGTCTGACAAAATAATTATTTTTGATACCACCTTGCGTGACGGCGAGCAATCGCCCGGCGCAAGCATGAATATGCAGGAAAAATTCCGCCTGGCCCAGCAGTTGGTTAAGCTGAAGGTGGACGTGATCGAGGCTGGGTTTCCCGTAGCCTCGCCCGGGGATTTCGAGTGCGTGCGCAATATCGCCGAGCATGTCCGGGGGGCGCAGATCGCGGCTCTTGCCCGCTGTAATCTTAAGGACATAGACCGGGCCTGGGAGGCACTCAAGGCCGGGGAAAACCCCAGAATCCACACCTTTCTGGCCACCTCGGATATCCATCTCAAGCACAAGCTGAAGATGAGCCGGGAGCAGGTGTTGGAACTGGCCGTGGCCTCGGTGAAACACGCGGCCAAATACACAAGCAACGTGGAGTTTTCCGCCGAGGATGCCTCACGCAGCGATCTTGATTTTGTCTGCAAGGTCTTTGCTGCGGTGATCGAGGCCGGAGCCACGACTCTGAATTTTCCAGACACCACCGGCTATGCCCTGCCCGATGAGTTCGGGCGCAAGATCGGCTATCTCATCGAGAACATTCCCAATATTCACAAGGCTGTCCTCAGTGTCCATTGCCACAACGATCTCGGTCTGGCCGTGGCCAATTCTTTGGCCGCCATCAACCATGGGGCCCGGCAGGTGGAGTCCACCATCAACGGTCTTGGGGAAAGAGCTGGCAATACGGCCATGGAAGAGCTGGTCATGGTCATCCGCACCCGCGCCGACCAGATGCAGGTACACACCGATATCGTCACCGAGCACATCTATCCCACCAGCCGTCTGGTCACCACCATCACCGGGATGCCGGTGCAGGCCAACAAGGCCATTGTCGGGGCCAATGCCTTTGCCCATGAATCCGGAATCCACCAGGACGGGGTGCTCAAGGAGCGGACCACCTACGAGATCATGAACCCTGCGGATATCGGGATCTCCACCGGCAACATCGTGCTTGGCAAGCATTCCGGCCGCCACGCTCTGAAGGATCGCATTGCGGCAATGGGCTACACCCTCAAGGACGATGAATTGGAGCGGGTTTTTAACCGGTTCAAAGAGGTGGCCGATGTCAAGAAGGAGATGTTTGACGAGGATCTCGAGGCCATCCTTATGGATGAGGTGCTGCGGATAACCGAGACCTTCTCCCTGGTGCATCTTGGGGCGATGAGCGGCAACAAGAGCCTGCCCACCGCAGCGGTGCGGTTGCTCATCGACGGCAAGGAGCAGGAGATGGCCTGTATCGGGATCGGCCCCATTGATGCTTGTTTCCGGGCCATTGCCGAACTGACCCAGACCAAGAGCAAACTCCTCTATTTTTCGGTCAGCTCAATCACCGGCGGCACCGATGCCCAGGGCGAGGTGCTGGTTCGCATTGAAGATGAAGGTAAGGTTGTGGTGGGGCAGGGGGCGGACCCGGATATCATCACCGCTGCGGCCAAGGCCTATCTCAACGGCCTGAACCGGTTGGTGTTTTTGAAAAGGGAAACCACGCGGCAGGGAAACTAACCAATCTGAGTATGTTGGCGACCTGTTGATATTTTTCATAATTGCCGGGTGATTTCCGGCTGTCGTCTGTAAGGGATTTTTAACAATGACTGCTGCAAAAAAGAAATTCAATGTTGCTGTTGCCGGCGCCACCGGCGCTGTGGGCGGCGCCATGCTTGATGTTTTGGCGCGCAGGGATTTTCCCCTGGACGAACTGCGGTTGCTTGCCTCGGAGCGATCCGTGGGAAAAACTCTTACCTTCAAGGGCAAGGAGATTCCGGTTCAGCTCTTGAGTAAGGATGCCTTTGCCGGGATCGATATCGCCCTCTTTTCCGCAGGTGCGACCAGATCTTTCGACTTTGCTCCGGCTGCCGCAGCGGCAGGGGCGGTGGTGATCGATAATTCCAGCGCCTACCGCATGGACCCGGAAATCCCCCTGGTGGTGCCAGAGGTGAATGCCCATGCCATTGCCCGGTATAAGAAACGGGGCATCATCGCAAATCCGAACTGTTCCACGATCCAGATGCTGGTGGCCCTGAAACCCATCCACGACAAGGTGCGGATCAAGCGCATCGTGGTCTCCACCTATCAGGCGGTGTCCGGCACCGGGGCCAAGGCCATTGATGAGCTCAAACAACAGATCCTCGATTATGCGGCGGGCAAGCCCATGGTGCATAGCGTATACCCGCACCAGATTGCCTTCAACTGTCTGCCCCAGATCGACAGCTTCCTTGACAACGGCTACACCAAGGAAGAGATGAAGATGGTCAACGAGACCCGCAAGATGTTTGAAGATCCGACCATCGGCGTTACCGCCACCACGGTGCGGGTGCCGGTTTTCTACGGCCATTCCGAGTCGGTTAACATCGAGACCGAGAAGAAGATCACTGCGGCCGAGGTCAAGGCCCTGCTGAAGAATGCTCCAGGCGTAAAGCTGGTTGACGAGCCGACCCTGGGCCAGTATCCCATGGCCGTTGATTGCGCGGGCAGGTTCGAGACCCTGGTGGGCCGGATTCGGGAGGATGAGTCCATTGCCAACGGGATCAACCTCTGGGTGGTGTCCGATAACATCCTCAAGGGCGCGGCGCTCAACGCGGTGCAGATCGCCGAGGAACTCATCCGGGATTATTTGTAATTGCGGATCATCAGCGGTAGTGCTCGGGGGCGCAAGCTGTTGGCGCCGGGCCAGCGGTTTGGTGATCTGATTCGTCCCACCTCCGACCGGGCCAGGGAGGCGATCTTCAGCATCCTGGCCGCCAAGGCCGTCGGCGCCCGGGTGTTGGATCTTTTTGCCGGCACCGGCGCCTTGGGTCTTGAGGCCTTGAGCCGGGGGGCGCTGTCGGCGGTTTTCGTCGATGGCCAACGCGCTGTTATCGAGCTTATTGGCCGGAACATCGCTCTCTGCGGTTTTGCCGAGCGCGCCACGGTGTTGCAGAGGGATTTGGCCAGGGGGCTTGTTTTTCTGAAGGCCATGCAGCCAGCCGATGGATTTGACCTGGTTTTTCTCGATCCGCCCTATGGGAGCAGGCTTGCCCTGAAGAGCCTTGAGTCTTTGGCAAGCGGAAATTGTCTTGCCGCCAAGGCCATTGTTGTTCTCGAAGATGCGGCGGAAGTGCAATACCCGGAAAACATGGGGCCGCTTGCCTGTTTTGACCAACGCCGTTACGGAGAGGCCGGTTTCTGGCTCTACCAACACACTGAAGGCTAGGGTACAATGACTGACTACGAGCCGTTTGTCTCTGAAAACACATCCGAATCAGTCGCCGTGTATCCTGGCACCTTTGATCCCATAACCAACGGGCATCTCGATATCGTTCACCGTGGGTTGCACCTGTTTGACCGGATCATCATTGCCGTTGCCAGCAATCCCTCCAAGCAGCCGCTTTTTTCCCTGGATGAAAGACGCAAGATGATTCGGGACTGTTTTTCCGGCGACGAAACCCGGATTACGGTGGAGGACGTTTCCGGGCTTCTTGTTGATTTTGCCTACAAACGTGGGGCCAAGGCGATCATCCGTGGCTTGCGCGCCGTGTCTGATTTTGATTACGAGTTCCAGTTGGCCCTGATGAACCGCCGGATTGAGCGGGAGGTGGAAACGGTTTTTTTGATGACCGGATTTCGCTGGATCTTCATCAGTTCCAGCATCATCAAGGACGCGGCCAGGCATGGCGGTGATGTGAGCGGTCTGGTGCCGGATCATGTCTGTGAGAAATTGCGGGCGCGGTACCTGCAACCATGATGGTCAGAAACGTGATTGGCGGCGCGGGAGCCTGTGCTCTACTCAGTCTCGCGACAGGGAAGAGTGTTTTTTTGTAATGGCTGATGCGGCGCGAAAAGGAGATTCCTTGACCCGGCGGGTATTCCTAACTGGCTCCTGGTCCTGGCTGCGCTGGGGCGCAGGCACGTTGTTTTTGTATCCGCTTTTCCGCTTTCTTGGCTACCGCACCCCCAAGCAACCACGCACTGTGAAAGTGGATAAGATCGTGCCGGTGGGTGGGTTTGTTCTGGAGCATGATTTTATCCTCTTTGTCGGGCAAAGCGGGCCGTGGGCCGTGTCGCGGAAATGTACCCATCTGGGCTGCCGACTCAATTTCCAGGAAAAGGAAGGTGTCCTGGTTTGCCCTTGTCACCACAGCCGGTTTAACAAGGAAGGCATCCGGCTCAGCGGCCCAGCCAAAAAAAATCTTCCCCGTTTTCAGGTGGCGACGGTGCGGGAGGACAAGGACGGAAAAGGCTACCTTGTTACCTTTTAAGGGTATGAGCATCCGCACGCTTATAATCGAGACGAAATGGGGGGGCATGAGCCTGGTCTCTCTCTACCTCTCTGTTTTATCCGGGATGGTGGTGGCCCTTCAGTACGACGCTGCTACTCCGTTTTTTTCCTCAAGCTCCCTTGATCTGTTGGCGCCGTACGGTCAATTCTTTCGGTCCTGCCATTTCTATTCCAGTCAGTTGTTTTTCCTTTTTTCCCTGTGCCATCTGGCTGCGGTTATCTTGGCAAAGGCCGATCAACAGCTGCGTTTCGGCAAATGGCTTCTGCTGCTCGGTTCTGTCCCTGCCGCTCTGTTGCTGCTCTTCACCGGCTATGTCCTGCGGGCGGATGCAACCGGGGAGGCGGCGGGCGTTATTGCCGAAAATATCACTTTGTCCATTCCCTATCTGGGAGCGGGGCTGAACTCGTTGTTTTTTTCCATCGAGGCCGAGGGCATGAAGCGGGTCTACGCCAACCATCTCATCGGTCTTGGACTCGTTTGGGGGGTATGTTGTTGGGAGCATCTGCGCCGCTATCGGGTTGGCTTTGGCCAGCATAGTCTGCTGCTGTTCGCCACGGTGGGGCTCAGTCTTTGTCTGGCCGCGCCCATGGAGCCGACCCGTCTTGGGCTGTTTCACATCCAGGGGCCATGGTTTCTGCTCGGTTTGCAGGAGCTGTTGCGTTACATCCAGCCCTTTTGGGCCGGGGTGATCTTCCCGAGTACCGTGATTGTCGCCCTGGTCTGCGTGGGCACCGAGACCCCAGGACGGCGGAGATCATTGCTGTTCATGGCGGCCTGGCTCATCGTTTATCTCATCCTTTCCATAATTGCCGCGCTGCGATAGAGAAAGTGCAAATGGAAAAGTGGAGAATGCCGGTTAGGAGGGTTTCCTTTCTCCGGTTTTTCTTCACGGCAGAGGTAGACTGACGGAGAAAATCGTGCCTTGGGGGGGATAATCACGCAGGGAAATATTGCCGCCATGGCTGTGCACGATCTGGCGAACAATGGCCAGTCCTAGTCCAGTGCCTGTTTCCCGGGTTGTAAAAAAAGGCTCATATATTCTTTCCTGGATACCTTCCGGGATGCCGTGGCCGTTGTCCGCGATCTCCAAAATAATCACGGCTTCGGGTGTTTCCTTGTCCCAGGCTGTGGTTTCCTCAGCCCGGAGTCGTATCCTTCCCTTTTCCATATTCCGGCAGGCATTGGCGCTGTTTGTAATCAGGTTGAGAAGTACCTGCCTGACCAGCTGTGGGTCTGCCCAGCAGTCAAGATCGGGCGGGATCTCCAAGTCAAGGGCCAGACTAGGGTTCCAGTCTGGATCTTGCCTGAGGGTTTCCACGGCCTCCCGCGCCAAAGCCAGCAAGGGAAACCATTTCTTTTCCGGGTTGATCGGTTTGGAGAAGAGAAGAAAATCATGGATTGTTGCATCAAGCCGGTCTGATTCCCGCATGATGATGCCAAACAGCCGTTTGTTGACGGAACTGTCCCAGGTTTCCCTGTCCAGCAGCTGTACGGCCCCGGAGATGGCGGCCAGGGGATTTCTGAGCTCATGGGCAATGCCTGCGGCCATTTCGCCGATGGTCGCCATCTTTTCGGCCTGCTGCACCTGAGCCTCCATCCTTTTTATCTGACTGAGATCCTGTAGGGTATACACGTAGCCGCTTTTGTTGTCGTCTTGGGTGTTGAGCCTGGAGCAGGAATATCCCACCGGGATCGTTTCTCCGTTTTTGCGGGGGATGGAAGTCATGTGCTGCCGTTCATCGTGGGGCAGGGTCGTTTCCAAACCGGGAAATGCTCGGGAAAGGTCCTGGCCGAGAATCTCACCTGGGTTGTAACCTGTTATGAGTTCTGCCGCACGGTTGAAGGATGTTACCCGGTTGTCGGCGTCAACGGTGATAATGCCGGTATTGATGTCATCAAAGATTTGTTTGTACAGAAAGGAAAGTCGGCCATAGTCGCTTGCGGTTTGGAACAGTTCTGCCTCTGTTTTCTGGAGTCGGGTCGAGAGCATGGAGCTTAAGATGGCAACCAGGAAAAAAGTGAGGCTGTAAATGGTGAAATAGTGGAGAGGCATTTGGAGGTTGGTCAGCTGACTTTGGGTGGTCTGAATAAAGTGGGAGGTATATCCTCCATATTCGACCAGGAGCAGGGTGCCAAACAGCAGGGTGCTCAAGGCGGCAAAGAGCAGGCTCCCTCGCCGGAAAAGCATAAAGGCCCCCATGACGATGGGGAAAAAATACACCACCGTGAAAACAGACTGGCTACCGCCGGTGGAAAAAACCAGAAGCGTCACCAGGAGGGTGTCAAGGGTGATTTGTAGATAGCCAAACCGCGAATAGCACTGGATCATCCGGAGAACTAAGGCGGAAAGGATGGTGAACAGGTAGAGTCCGGCGATGAAATAGGCAAGATAGTGCAGGGGCGGAAGAAAAATGGAAGGCGTCTTTGTCTGGAGAAGGACGCTGATTCCCAGCATCAGGGAGAGAAACAGCACCCGCAAAAACAGCAGCCACTGGATCTGTTTTTTGAGATGATCATTGGCGGCAGGCGAGCCGGTATGCGGGCAGAGGGCGGAAAGTCTCATGTGGCCTTTTGAAAACTTGGATTTTGGAAAATGGGTCTGTCTCCAGTTTGTCTGGATAAGGGCTTTTTAGGACAAGTCTAGATGTTATATTTTTTCGCTTTGTAACGGAAGGAGCGGAAGCTCATTTTTAGGAGATTCGCCGCCTTCATTCTGGAATTTTTTGTCCTGGCCAGGGCCGTTTGGATCAGTCTTTTTTCAATATCGGTGATGTACTGCTCAAGCCCGAGGTCAAAGGCGATTTCATTCATTGATTCTGAGCCGTTTTCTTGAGGCTGATCCGAGGCAAGGGCGCGGCCAGGCCGGTGTCCTGACAGCGTGAGGCTTTCCGGCAGGATGATGTTGGAGGATTCCAGGGCAACTCCCCGTTCGACGATATTTTCCAGCTCGCGGACATTGCCTGGGAAATCATAGTCCATCAAGACCTTCAGGGCATAGGAAGATATTTGCTGCACTTCTTTGCCGAACAGGGCGGAGTATTTCTTCAGAAAATGTTCGACCAAAAGCGGTACATCCCCCTTGCGTTCACGTAAAGGCGGCATGCGGATGGGGACAACGGCCAGCCGGTAAAAAAGATCCTCCCGAAAGCGACCGGCCATGACCTCTTCTTCCAGGTTTTTGTTGGTGGCAGAAATGATCCGGACCTTGATCTTGATGGTTTCCGTGCCGCCTACTTTTTTGAATTCCCGCTCCTGGAGGACCCGTAGGAGTTTGGTCTGGATAAGAGGCGAGAGTTCGCCGATTTCATCAAGAAAGGCGCTGCCGTTGTTGGCCAGTTCGAACAGCCCGATCTTGTTGGCAATCGCCCCGGTGAATGAGCCCTTGGCGTGGCCGAACAGTTCGGATTCGATGAGGTTTTCCGGGATGGCGCTGCAGGTGATGGGGACAAAGTCGTTTGCCGCTACCTTGCTGTGCTGGTGAATGGCCTGCGCCACCAGTTCCTTGCCGGTCCCGGATTCGCCATAGATGAGGATATTGGCCTGGGTAGGACCGATGCGCTGGATAAGGTCGTAAATCTTGAGCATCTCCGGGCTGTTGCCGATGATTCCTGCGAAAGAATCACGGTTCTTGACAGGGGTCTTTTCCTGTCTGCTTCCCAGGGCTGCCGTGATAACCGAGAGAATGTCATCCACCTTGAACGGCTTGGTGACGTAGTCGTAGGCGCCGTTTTTCATGGCCAGGACCGCATCTTCCGGCGAGGCATATGCGGTGATCAACACCACCGGGATGGAGAGGTCCTGATCTTTGATGTTTTCAAGGAGGGCGAGGCCGCTGAGATCCGGCATGCGGATGTCCGAGATGATCAGATCGAAATGACGCTGTTTCAGGAGGGCGAGAGCTTCGGCGCCGCTTGCCGCGGCTCGGGTTGCATATCCGTTTTTGTCCAGGAGAATGGTGAGAAACTCCCGCATGCTGGGTTCATCGTCAACAACAAGTATCTCGGGCTTTTCGGCCATGGTTTGTGCTCAGGGCTGGAGGTGATTTCTGAGGATGCAATCGAGTGTATCTTAACAGAAAATATCCCCCCTGAAACAACAAAAACGCGCAGAGCCTGAAAGCCCTGCGCGTTTTTGGGTGATGCGGAAAAAACCGGGAACCGGTGTTCGGAAAATTATTCGGCGCCGACGCCGAGATAAGTCCGGAGCTTTTCGTCCTCGAATTTCTGTTCGGCGGTTTCATCCTTGGTCAGGAGGGAAACAACGTAGCCGACCAGGAAAGAGGCGGTCATGGAGACAATTGCCGGGTTTTTCAGGGCAAACAGCTCGGAGCCTTTGGGATTTTTGAAAATATCCACCCAGACCGTGGGGCTGATGATGATGAGACCCACTGCCAGGAACGCGCCGGTCAGGATAGCCCAAACCGCGCCAGCAGTGGTGAATTTTTTCCAGAAGATCGACAGGATCAGGGCTGGGAAATTAGCGCTACAGGCGATGGCAAAGGCGAGACCCACCATGAAGGCGACGTTTTGCCCCTTGAAGAGGATGCCCAGCCCAACCGCGACTATGCCGAACAGCAGGGTGGCGATCTTGCTGGCCCGCATCTCTTCCTGCTCGGTGGCATTGCCCTTCTTGATGACATGCACATAGATGTCATGGGAAAAGGAGGATGCCGCAGCCAGGGTGAGCCCAGCCACTACTGCGAGAATGGTGGCGAAGGCCACCGCAGCGATGAAGCCCAGGAAAGGGGTGCCGCCGAGGAACTCGGCCAGGAGCGGGGCAGCCATGTTGCCGCCCTTGTCGATATTGATGATGACATCACGGCCGATGAGGGCGGCGGCGCCGAAACCGACAATGGGGATGATGATGTAGAAGTAGCCGATGAAGCCGGTGGCGAAGAGTACGGAGATCCGGGCGGCCTTGGCATCGGGTACGGTGAAGAAGCGTTGCAGGATGTGGGGCAGCCCCAGCAGACCAAACATCAGGGCCAGGCCGAGGGAAATCGCGTCGATGGGGCTGGTGATCAGGCCGCCCGGCTCAAGCGCTGCCTGGCCGTACTGGGTAGACACTGCGGCATAGAGGTCGCCGGGGTTGAAGTTAAACTTGGCCAGGACCATGAGCATCATTACCGTTACACCGCACAGCAGCATGACCGCCTTGATGATCTGTACCCAAGTGGTGGCCAGCATGCCGCCAAAGAGGACATAGGCCAGCATGATGACGCCCACCATGATCTCTGCATACTCGTAAGGAATACCGAACATCAGTTTGACCAGGCTGCCGGAGCCCACCATCTGGGCGATGGTGTAGAAGAGCACGGTGAGGATGCCGCCGATGGCCGAGGCGATGCGCACTGGGGTTTGTTTGAGGCGGAAGGCGACCACGTCGGCGAAGGTGAACTTGCCTAAATTTCGCAGGGGTTCGGCGATGAGGAACATCAGCGCAGGCCAGCCAACCAGCCAGCCCACCGCGTAGATCATGCCGTCGTAGCCCTTGAGGGCCACCATCCCGGCGATGCCCAGGAAGGAGGCGGCGGACATGTAGTCGCCCGACAGGGCCAGGCCATTCTGAAAGGCACTGACGCTGCGACCGGCGGCGTAAAATTCCTTGGTGGTCTTGGTGCGCTTGGCGGCCCAATAGGTGATCGCCAGGGTGATGGCGACGATGATCAAAAAGAAGACAATGGCAGGCAGGGTGGGTGTTCCCAGGGTGGTATGGATGGCGCCCGTCGCCTGTTCGGTTACTGGTGGCATGTGAACTCTCCTTGGCTGATGGTAAAGGGAAGGAAATAGTGTTTAGGAGCCGTTACGAAATAACCATTACATCCCTGAACATTTCGTTACGGCTCCTTATGCCGGTCACGGTATTTCAATGTTACGGTTATTTTTGAACGACGGCTTATTTTCCGAACAGCTTGGCGCGCAGTCTCTTGACCTCGGGGTCGTAGATGGCGTTGGCCCAGACAACATAGATCACGGTGAGCAGCCAGGAGGTGAGGATGACCCCTATGGCCAAGGGAATCCCCAGGGTGGTTGCCGTTGCCTCGTCGAGCTTCTGTGCCAGGAAGGGCTTATTGTAGCCGATCAGGAGAACGAAACCATAGTAGGACACGAAGAGCAGCATCGTCAGCAGTATGGAGATTTTTGCCCGTTTTGCCACGAGGGATTTGAATTCACTCGATTCGAGCAGGCTGTGGACGTCTTTTTGCATTGCGGCCTCCTTGGGTTAATTGTATGACGGTGGTGATGAGTTTTATGTCTAAAAAAACAATGTTTTCGGCATGTTAGTCTTTATTGCGCCGTGAGTTTGGTTGAGGCAAATTTAGGTATAAATACCCTGGGCTCTGATGGCTGTCAACTTTTTTGGACATTTTTTACCCAGAGGAAAAAAACCGGTGTGGGCAGCAGGAAGTGTGCTGCGTTTACAATGCCCAGCGTGAACCCTGGCCTGCCCGGAAGATTTCTCGCATGGTGCGGTATCCTTCTCCCTGAAATTTCTTGATAAGAAAGAGAAAGAGATAGGCGGTTTGCAGGGCATCCTGAAGGGCGTCATGGGGGACAAAGGCAGGCAGCCCGTATTGGCGGCAGAGCTCGGTGAGGTTGAATGAATGGCCGCCGTCGATCTTGTTCCGATATGGGACTCCGAAGCGTTCCAAGTGAATCTGGGCAAGCCGCAGGGTGTCAACGCAGGGATTGTGTAGGGGAGAACCGAAGAGATGCCGACAGGCGCGGTTTAAGAAGGCGATATCCAAATCCACAAAATGCCCAACCAAGAGGGCTTTGCCGCAATAGTAGATGAAGTTGGGAAGCACTTCATGAAGCGGTGGGGCAGATTCCAATTGCTGCGGGGTGATGCGGTGGATAAGAGTGCTGTTTTTTGGCAGCGGTTTTTCCGGTTTCACATGGGCGTAAAAGGTCTCTCCGGCCAGGATTTGCATATTTTTGATTCGTACCGCGCCGATGGAGACGATCTCATCCTGCCGCTCATGGAGCCCGGTCAGTTCGGTGTCTAAAACTACGAACTCGTATTCCTCCACCGGCTGGAACTGGTCGAGGGTCTTGAAATAGTGCTTGTTCTCGGCGAACATGGGGTGGGTAGGCCGGAACAGCTCGGAGATGGAGAAAAAAGACATCGCTACCCCTCGCCCAACCGGTATTCCTGCCGAATATGGCTTTGCAGGCGGCGGACCACCTCGAAGGCTTCTTTTAGGGTTTGTTTTTCGAGTTCGGAGAGATCTGCGGGGTTGAGGTGGTTGTCTGGCGGCTGGTTTTGTTCAATCATCCGCAGCTGGTGGATAAGCCGCAGCTGCATGAGAAATTCATAGGCCTTCACGGTTTCGCTGTACAGTTCATGGGAAAGATGGCCGTCTTCGTGGAGAATCTGGAGGCGGCCCAGGGTGTTGTTTTCCGGAATCCCGTGTTTCAGAGCAAAGAGCCGGGCGAAATCGACAAAAGGGACCAGACCTTTTGTCTTGAGATCAAGGGAGTTTTTGTGCTCCCCATCTTTTTCCACGATGAGGTTGCGGAAAAAAGAAAGGGGTGGTCGCGCCTCCAAGGCGTTTTTGGCAAGGTGCAGCAGGAAGATTTCCTGCTGCGGTACATTGCGCACCAAATATTGCCGAAGGCTTTCCGCCAGAGTCGCGTCGCCGTATGCGGCCCGGAAGTCAAAGAAAATGGTGGAATGCATGACTTCAAGCGGCTCGGGTCTGTTCAGCCAGCGATCAAAGTATCCGCGCCAACCGGTGATCGGCTGGCGCCATTTTGGGTTGGAGGCCATGATCTCGCCAGGGCATGGGGGATAACCGCAGCCGACTAGATGCCGGATCGCCTTTTCTCCCAGGGTTGTAAAATATGCTACAGCCAGCTCGGCCTGCGTCTGGTTTTCCGGGTCGGCGTAGAGCAGGGCGTTGTCCTGATCGGTGATAAAGGTTTGTTCCCTGCGGCCCTCGCTGCCCATGACCAGCCAGCAGAAAGGCAGGGGCGCGGGGCCGAGTTCTTCAACCAGCAGGGTGAGGAGCCGGTCGAGGATGTGGTCGTTGAGCACCGTGATCATCCGGGTGATGTTGTTGGCCTTGGCACCTTCCTCAATGAGGGTGCGGATGACAGCCGGGACTTTCCTGGCCAGGGGGTAAAGTCCCTCGATGGTCCGCTGGGCCACGATTTCCCGGAACAGATAGAGGGGCGAGGTGCCCTGGAGGAGCATGATGTCGTGGGTGGTGATCACCCCGATGATGGCCCCCTGCTGCTCTACGGCCAGATGGTGGATGGAAAGGTGCATCATTTGCAGCATGGCGTCGAAACACACCTGATGGGAGGGGATGGTTTTAAGCGGCGTCGCCATGATCTGACTCACCGGAGTCTGGTAGTCGAGCCCGGCCGCGACCACCTTGGTGCGCAGATCCCGGTCGGTGATGATGCCGATGATTTTTTTCTCCTGGTCGTGGATCAGCAGGGAGCCGATATGTAGCTCCGCCATCCGGGCTGCGGCCATCTGGACGTTGTCCGTCGCGGCAATGGTTTTTGGGGCACCTTTGACAATATCGCCAACCTGGGCTGAGAAAAGAAACAGGGCGTTTTCGGTGCGTGGGGCCATTTTGTGCTGCCGCAGCTGGGCATATGCGGTTTTTACGAGTTTTTCAGACATGCTACGGAGAAAATAATGCGTGACCTTGGGTGATGACTGGATAAGGCCGAGAAATGCCTCCTTGGGAAAGAGAAAACAAAAAGTATCCTCAACGGTCTCGACGTTGAGGTTCGCCATGTTGGTTCCCTGGATAATGGGCAGGGCGCCGAAGTATTCGCCTTCGCCGCGAAAATCTTTGAGGGTTACGGTTCCGTTTTCGTCTTTGAGATATATTTTGACCCCGCCCTTCTGGATGAGATAAAAATGCCGGACTTGGGTCTGGGCCTGCCGGAAGATAACGGTGCCTTTTGGGAAAAAATCGATGATGCAACTGGAGGCCAGATTTCTTAGCGTGTCCGCATCGAGTTCGTTAAAGGGGAGGGTGTGGGATAGGAATTCAAGGACGATTTCCGGGGCCACGGCATGGATATTGGTATGAGAAGATGCGCGCATGGTTGCCTCATTTGGGGTTGCTTTCCTTAACTCAGGACTACACAAAGGCGTGTCTGCGGTCAAGGGATAATCAGAAATGTCCCTGTCATGGTCCCTTGACATGGCGTAGTGTAACATAGTAAAAACTCAAGATAAAATCCTTGCGTAAACCACCAGGCCTTGAAGGGGAAACCAATTTCATGATGCGAGAACCTGCGGTAATTATTCCGGTTATCCTTGCCGGAGGATCCGGCACCCGGTTGTGGCCTTTGTCCCGGGAGTGCCACCCCAAACAGCTTCTTCCCCTGGTCAACGACAAGACCATGCTCCAGAATACGTTGATCCGAGTCCAGGGGTTGAAGGGGGTTGCCGCGCCCATCGTCGTCTGCACGGAAGAGCACCGGTTTTTGGTGGCTGAGCAGGTCCGCGCCATTGGCGGGGCTGCGACGATCATCATCGAACCTGTGGGGCGGGATACGGCCCCGGCTGTTGCCGTCGCCGCCCTGGAGGCGATCCGGCAGGACAAAGAGGCGGTTCTTCTTGTTTTGCCGGCAGATCATGTCATCGGCAATGAGGAAAATTTTGCCGAGGCCGTGGCCAGGGGAGTTTCTTGTGCCGCGCAGGGGCATCCTGTCACCTTTGGCATTGTCCCGCAGAGTCCGCATACCGGGTATGGCTACATTAAAAAAGGGGAGGTGGTCGGCGGGGAGGAGTTGCCTGTTTTTGCGGTGGACTGCTTTGTGGAAAAGCCCTCCCTGGAAAAAGCCAGGCAGTATTTGGACCAAGGCTATCTCTGGAACAGCGGGATGTTCCTGTTTCCGGCGGCGAGATTCCTGGAGACGCTTACGGAATTTGAGCCGGTCATGGCCGATTGCGTGGTGCGGGCCGATGCCGCCCGTACCCATGACCTGGATTTTACCCGCCTTGATGCCGCAGCTTTTTCGGCAAGCCCTGCCAATTCTGTTGATTATGCGGTAATGGAGCGGGCCAGGGATACGGTGGTTGTCCCTCTGGATTGCGCCTGGAGTGATGTGGGCTCTTGGGAGGCACTCTGGGAGATCGGCGAGCAGGACGGCAAAGGCAACATCTTTATCGGCAATGTCCTGGCCGAGGATGTAACGGGTTCTTATGTCCATGCTGGAGACAGCCTTGTCGCGGCAATTGGGGTCAGCAATCTTATCATTGTTGAGACCAAGGACGCGTTGCTGGTCGCCGCCAAGGATAGGACCCAGGAGGTGAAAACCATTGTCAAGCGCCTACAGCTGGAGAAACGGGAGGAGGTCCGGCTGCACAAGAAGGTCTTCCGTCCTTGGGGCTCTTACGAATGCGTGGATTGCGGAGAACGGTTTCAGGTGAAACGGATCATGGTGAACCCAGGCGCCACTCTGTCGCTGCAACGGCATTTTCACCGGGCCGAGCACTGGGTGGTGGTAAAGGGCACAGCCCATATCACCAATGGCGATCAGGCCATCATTTTAACGGAAAATCAGTCCACCTATATCCCGCTTGGGGCAAAACACCGATTGGAAAATCCCGGCACCATCCCTCTTCAGATCATCGAAATTCAGACCGGCAGCTATCTGGGTGAGGATGACATCGAGAGATTCGAGGATCTGTACGGCCGGTGAATTGAGGTGTTTTTATTGGGTTGAAATAGGCTGCTTTTTTTCTGGAAAAGAATTTAAAAAACAGCAAGTTGCTTGCATTATTTTATTTGCACTTTACAGCTAATGGGTATAACAACTTATGTGTTGCATGAGGGGCGTCTGGGGAGCCGTGTAGAGGAAGTGTTCATCTCTGCGAAAAGGTGAGAGGGGATGCAGCGTGTTGTGGTGCTTGGCGGGAGTGGTTTTGTCGGCAGAGTCCTGGTTCAACGCCTGGTGGGTGAGGGCATTGAGACAGCCGTGGTCGCACGGAATGCTTTTCCCGAAGCAGATGCCTTGGGCGTTCGCTTTCTTTCCGGTGACATCGGTGATGCAGATTTCCTGAAAAATTCCCTGGCCGGCTATGACACCGTATTTCATCTTGCCTCTAAGACTGGCCTTTGGGGTGACAAAGATGAATATTACCGAACCAATGTCGTCGGCACCCAGAATGTTTTAGATGCCTGTCGCGCAAATAACACCAACGCTCTCATCTATGCCAGCACACCCGCAGTTGTTTACCAGAAAGATGATCTGTGTGGGGTGAACGAACGCACTCCCTATGCCCGGAATTTCCTTTGCGATTACGCCCAGAGTAAGGCCATTGCCGAGAAAATGGTCCTTGAGGCCAACTCCGACGCCCTGAAAACCATAGCTCTGCGACCTCACCTTGTCTGGGGGCCGGGAGACACCAATCATATCCCCCGCCTTTTGGGCCAGGCCAGATGCCGACAGTTGCAACGGGTTGGTGATGGTCACAATCTTGTTGATGTCACCTATATTGATAATGCTGCGGATGCATTTATCCTGGCGGCGGAAAACTTGTATGGCTCCGCTTCTGGGGCCGGGAAGCCCTATTTTATCTCCCAGGGTGAACCGGTCAATCTCTGGAACTGGCTTAATAAATTTTTTAGACGGCTGGATATTCCGATTGTCGAGGAAAGTATCTCTTTCCAAAAAGCGTACCTGATGGGGATGTTTATGGAAAAGGCTTTCCCTCTTGCACGGATTAAACGGGAGCCTTGTATGACGCGCTTCCTTGCTGTGCAACTGGCGAAATCCCATTGGTTCTCCATCGAGAACGCCAACCGCGATCTTGGTTATTTCCCCAAGGTTTCGACGGCGGAGGGAATCAACACCATTCTGCAATGGGTTAACAAAAGCGAGCTTTGATTCGTTTTCTTCCACCGCGTTTCTTCTGTTTATTCCTCCATTATTTTGAAAGAGCCTAAAAATATCTTGCAG
>JAPLJG010000092.1:0-12100 GCA_026388735.1 Deltaproteobacteria bacterium | reverse complement strand
GAATTTCTATTTTTCATAATGTGACCGCCTGGTCATATTATGGATACTTTTCTTACTCAGCCAAAACAAACCTTTGTTAATTTGTCGCCGGAAAAGCGCGAAAGCATCGTGCGTGCGGCGGTTTCCGAATTTGCCGAGCAGGGGTATCAGCGGGCAAGTCTCAATAATATCGTCAAGCGGTTGGGGATATCCAAGGGCTCGCTCTACCAGTATTTCGACAACAAGGAAGCCCTGTTCCTGCATGTGTTTGACCACTTTACCCAGCAGGTGAAACAATATGTCAAGGCCTCGGTCGGGGGTAATGGCCGGGATGATTTTTTTGTCGTGGCCAGACAGGTATTGCTGGCAGGGATAGCCTTCATCGACAGCCATCCGGAGTATTTCCAGGTGTACCTCAAGGTGTTGTTTGAACGCGATGTGCCCCGCCGGGAGGAATTGGTGGCCAGAGTCCGTCTCTTTTCCTTGGAGTATTTCGGGCCGCTGGCGGATCTGGCCATGGGGCAGGGGGTGTTGCGCAGCGATATCCCGTCGCAGAAGGTGGTGTTTATTCTGGATGCGATGCTGGACCGCTTTCTGCAAGGATATGCCCAACCGTATCTCGACGGGGGGCTGGCGCTGGCCGGGATGTCCGCCGGGCGACTGGATGATGAGATTGACAGTATGGTTGCGGTGCTGCGTACTGGCTTGCAGCCGTCAGGAAATGGAGAATAAGTAATGGAACAGATGGTGGTTGCGGCAGGGCTTGGGGATATCCTGGAGAAAGTCAGGGCCGAGGAGCGGCTCAGTTTCGCGGACGGGGTCCGGTTGTACAAAACGAATGACATCCTGGCAGTGGGTTATCTGGCCAACCTCGTGCGGGAGCGGATCAACGGTGATCGCGCCTATTTCATCTACAACCAGCACATCAATTACTCGAATATTTGCACCAACCTTTGCAAGTTCTGCGCCTTTGGCAAAGACAAGGAATCGCCGCAGGCCTATGAAATGACGGTGGATCAGGTCAAGGCCAAAGTGCGGGAGCGCCTTGCTGAACCCATTACCGAGGTGCATGTGGTGGGCGGGATTCACCCGGATCTGCCCTACCAGTATTATCTGGACATGCTGCGTGGCATCAAGGAGGTGCGGCCTGAAATCCATATTCAGGCCTTTACATGCGTGGAGATCGCCCATCTGGCGGAGCTTGCCGGAAAATCTGTAACCGAGACCCTCAAGGAACTGGTTGCCGCCGGGCTTGGTTCAATCCCCGGTGGCGGAGCCGAGGTGTTCAGTCCCCGGATCAGGCAGCGCACTTGCGAGAAAAAGCTTTCCGGCGAGGGCTGGCTCGAGGTTGCCAAGGCTGCGCACCGGATTGGACTCAAAAGCAACGCCACCATGCTCTACGGTCATATCGAGACCATGGAGGAGCGGGTCGAGCATCTGGCGGCCCTCCGTGCGGCCCAGGACGAAACCGGTGGCTTTCTCACCTTCATCCCCCTGGCTTTTCATCCCAAGAACACCGAGATGCACGAGCTGGCCAAAACCAGCGGAATCGACGATCTCAAAAACATCGCGGTGGCCCGCTGTTTTCTTGACAATTTTCCGCACATCAAGGCCTACTGGGTGATGATTGGTCCCAAGCTGGCCCAGATTGCGCTTTCTTTTGGGGCGGACGATGTGGACGGCACGGTGAAGGAGGAGCTGATTACCCACATGGCGGGCGGGGAAAGCGGCGGGACTATGGCCGACACCGAATTGATCCGCCTGATCCGAGATGCCGGACGGCAACCGGTGGAGCGGGATACTTTGTATAACGTTATTAAAGAGTATTAGCAGTATGGACATCAAGCGGATTACGGAAAAGTCTCTGGCGGGCGAACGGATTACGGTTGACGAGGGCTTGGCGCTTTTGGAACACGCCGATTTCTACCAACTGGGCTTTCTGGCCAATGCCATCCGCAGGAAAAAGCACCCGGAGCCGGTTGTCACCTATGTGGTTGACCGTAACATCAACTACACCGATATCTGTATCTCCGCCTGTAAGTTCTGCGCGTTTTTTAAGACCCCGGAAGACCCGGACGGCTCGGTGCTCTCCTTTGCCGAACTTGGCGAAAAAATCGAGGAAACCAAGGCCCTGGGCGGCACCCAGATTCTCTTGCAGGGAGGGCTTCATCCGGACAAGCCCCTGGAATTCTATGAGGAGATGCTCCGCTTTATTAAGGGCTATGGCATCCATATCCACGGGTTTTCCCCGCCCGAGGTCTGCCATTTTGCTTCCCTGTCCGGCCTGCCGGTGCGGGAGGTTTTGATCCGTCTGCAACGGGCAGGGCTTGATTCCATCCCCGGCGGCGGGGCGGAAATCCTCTGCGATCGGGTGCGGCAGGAAACTGCGCCGCGCAAATGCTTAACCGATGCCTGGCTCGGGGTCATGGAGGATGCGCATGGTCTTGGGATGCGCACCACCGCCACCATGATGTTCGGGCATCTTGAGACCCTGGCCGAGCGGATCGAGCATCTTGCCAGGGTGCGTGAGCTGCAAGACAAGACCGGCGGTTTCACCGCCTTCATCCCCTGGCCGTTTCAGCCCGACAACACGGCGCTTCCCCATCTTCCCAAGACCACCGCCTTTGGCTATCTCAAGATGCTGGCGCTGTCGCGGATTTTTTTGGACAACATCGACAATATCCAGGCCTCCTGGGTGACTCAGGGGCCGAAGATTGCCCAGCTCTCCCTCTTTTTCGGGGCCAATGATTTCGGCAGCACCATGATCGAGGAGAACGTGGTGGCTGCGGCCGGGGTGGGTTTTCGTCTCTCCGAGCAGGAGATTCGCGAGTTGGTTGAAGGTGCTGGCTGTGTGCCCAGGCAGCGCAGAATGGATTACTCCCTGGTGTAGGATGCAAGAATTTCCTCGCTACCTCTACCGGGCGCCCTTTGTGGTGACGGGCAATGGCCGGGTCATTGCCGATGGCGCGGTGCTTACCGAAAACGGGCTGGTCGCTGCAGTGGGCTCGTATGCTGACCTGAAAGACGTTGACGCCCAGGTGGAAGATTATGAGGGCCATGTCATTACTCCGGCTCTAGTGAACTGCCACGCCCATCTCGAACTCTCATATCTGGCTGGCTTGCCCGGTGATTGCCCAGCGCCCGGCGACATGGTCGGCTGGATCAGGGGCCTACTCGCCGCCCGTGCTGCCCATGGGGATGTGGCTGCGCAGAACGACGCCTCGCTCATGGCTTTGGCGCGTCTGTACGCCGGAGGTTGTCGGGCCGTGGCCGATATCGGCAACCGGGAGGAAAGCGGTCTGATTGGCGGCGGTTTCAAGACCGAAGTGTTATTTTTTCTTGAGCTGCTTGGGTTGTGCGGCGACTCCGAGAATGCGGCCTTGGCAGCCTTGGCCGGGATTGATGCCGATGTCCGCTGCACGGCCCATGCCCCGTATTCGGCTGGGTCAGCCTTGATCCGGGCCTTGAAGGCACGGGCTGGCCACGCTCTCTTTCCCATGCACGTGGCTGAGTCTGCCCAGGAGGTCGAATTTTTGCGCACCGGCAGCGGTCCGTTTGCCGATTTTCTTACGGAGCGTGGTGTGCCGGTTGCGGCCTTTACCCCGCCGGGCATGGGCGCGGTTCGCTATTTGGATTCCTTGGGCGTGCTTGACAAGCACACCCTCTGTGTCCATAGCGTGCATGTGGAAGATGATGAGATTTCTCTCCTGGCTACCCGTGGGGCTGCGGTGTGCATTTGCCCCGGCAGCAACCGGTTCATGGGGGTGGGCGTGGCTCCGGTGCAAAAAATGCTTGCCCATGGCATCCCGTTGGTGCTGGGCACGGACAGTCTGGCCAGTAATCCCCACTTGAGCCTGTGGTGGGAAATGCAGGTGTTGCGGGAAGACCATCCTGATCTCCCGCCCGAGGTGGTCTTTGCCATGGCCTCGGTTAATGGCGCGCGCCTTCTTGGGATTGAAGATAGGATCGGCGCCCTCGCTCCTGGGGTTTCCTCTTCTTTGCTCGCGGTGCGTTGCCCGGCGAAGACCGAGGCAGAAGTCTTGGACTACCTCACCTCGATTGGTACGGAGATCAGCCTTGAGTGGCTGGAGTAGCGGAATGAAAATCACGGCCAGAATCGGGATGGTGAATTACATCAACACCGCACCCTTGTACGAGGTGTGGCGGCAGACCGTGCATCGTGCGGACTGGCAGGTCACCGAGGCATCTCCCGTTGTGCTCAACCGCATGCTCCATGAAAAACGGCTTGATCTCGGCTTTGTTTCGTCCCACGAGTATGCCCTGCACCCCGACCAGTACCGAATAATGAGCGATCTGTCCATTTCGGCCACCGGTACGGTGGGCAGCGTTTTCCTCTTTTCGGAGCTGCCCATTGCCAGCCTGGGCAACCAGTTGGTGCTGCTCAGCTCCCAGTCTCAAACCTCGGTGAGTCTGGTAAAGATCATTCTTGAGGAATTTTATCAGGTCCGGCCCCGATACCGTCTGGGTCTGGCTGCGGAAGTCGGTACAGGTCTGGAAAGACCTGCGGCGGTTCTGGCCATCGGCGACGAGGCTTTGCGGCTGGCTGTGGCAGGAAGATATCCTCATCGGTTGGACCTTGGGGAGGCGTGGCAGGCAAGAACCGGTCTGCCCTTTGTCTTTGCGGTTTGGGCTGTGCGCGAGGATTTCTGCCGCGATCAGCCGGACACGGTTCTGGCCATTTACCAGGAGTTGCATCGTTGCCTGCGGCAGGGCAAGGAGCAGCTCCATGAGATCAGCGCCACGGTGGCAGGGCGGGTTCCCATGGAGGCGGAGGCTTGTTATCGGTATCTCCAGGGCATTGAATACGACCTGAGTCCGGAAAAGCAGGAGGCGCTGGCCAAATTTTTCGAGTATCTTATAGCGCGCGGCGAGGTTCCTGTCGCTGCGCTTCCCCTCAAGGTGTGCGGAAAACACTAAGCATATGAAGAATCCAGACGAAAAGAAGAAATTTGTTCAGGAAAAGTTCTCCTCGATCAGCGGGAAATACGATTTTCTCAACTCGGTGTTGAGTTTCCAGATCGACCGCTATTGGCGTTGGGTCACCACCCGGGAGCTGAAGGAGTTCCCCACGGGCGTGGTGCTCGACCTCTGCGCCGGAACTCTGCCCCTGTCTTTGGAGCTGACCCGACAGGCCAAGCAACGCCAGGTGCTGGGTGTGGATTTTTGTGAAGACATGCTGCGGGCCGGAATGCAGCATCTTCCCGCCGATGACCGAAAAAAACGGATCGGGCCTGTGTGCGGCGACGGGGAGCAGATTCCTGTGAAAACAGACACGGTTTGGGGTGTCACCGTGGCCTTTGGGGTCAGGAATCTGGCGCGAACCCAGCAAGGATTGAATGAAATGCACCGGGTGTTGAAGCCCGGCGGCAAGCTGCTGATCCTGGAATTTTCCAGGCCGCAAAATCCGCTGATCAAGCTGGTCTATAATTTTTATCTCAACCGGGTGTTGCCGAAGATTGCCGGGCTTGTTTCCGGCGACACGGAGGCCTATGAGTATCTGGCCAGCTCCATTGCCGAATTTTATGCGCCGGAAGAACTGCTGGCCATGATGCGCCAGGCCGGGTTTGTCAGAACCTATCTCCGGCCGCTGACCTTTGGGGTGGTGACAGTCTACGTAGGGGTGAAATGAAAAAAATCGTCCTGGCCATAACCGGAGCCACCGGAGCGGTGTATGCCCTGGAGTTTTTGAAGATATGTCAGGGCCTTGAAGTTGAGGTGCATGGGCTTCTCTCCGAGGCTGGCGAACAGGTGCTTGGGTTGGAGCTTGGTATGTCCCGCGCGGATTTGGACCCCTATGTGGCAAAGTGGCACGATGTACACGATTTTGCCGCGCCTATGTCCAGCGGTTCCAGCGTTTTTTGCGGCATGGCCGTCCTGCCATGCACCATGGGAAGCCTCGCTGCCATTGCCAACGGTATTTGCGGGAACTTGATCCACCGGGCCGCCGATGTCATGCTCAAGGAGCGTCGGCCTCTGGTCTTGGCGGTTCGGGAAACGCCCTTGAATAAAACCCACCTCACTAATATGTTGAAGGCGCATGAGGCAGGGGCCATCATTTGTCCGCCCATGCCCGCTCTGTATCACCGGCCGCAAAGCATCGAAGAGATGGCCCGTTTCTTTGCGGGTCGGGTGGCAGGGTTGCTTGGGATCGAGGTTGCGGATTTGCCTCGATGGCAGGGGCTTGCCCCGGAAGAAAAGGTATGATAAAAGTGCGCAACTGGCGCGTTGCCAGCGAGGAACGGTGATGTTGCGGAAGGTGAAGGATCTACTTGAGATGATCAAGTTCGGGCATACCATTTTTGCCCTGCCCTTTGCCATGATCGGAGCATTCCTGGCAAAACGTGGGGTTCCCGAGGCCAACACCTTTGGTTGGATTATCCTGGCCATGGTTGGGGCTCGGACTGCGGCCATGGGCTTCAACCGGATTGCCGACTGGAAGTTTGACGCCGCCAATCCCCGTACTGCGGATCGGGCAATCCCGGCTGGGGCGGTGCGGTTGGTGGAAGCCTGGGCGATGGTTCTGCTCTTCACCCTGCTGTATTTTTTCGCCTGTTATCAACTCAACCCGCTTACCCTGAAACTGTCGCCCTTTGCGTTGGGGTTGACTTTTCTCTACTCCCTGACCAAACGTTTTACCTGGCTCTGCCATGTGGTTCTCGGTATTGCCCTGGCTTTTTCGCCCCTGGGCGGTTGGGTCGCAGTTAAAGGGAACCTTTTTGATTTCCCCGTTGTCCTATCGTTGGGGGTGCTTTTTTGGGTGGCAGGGTTTGATACGGTGTATGCTTGTCTCGATGCTGATTTTGACAGGCAAGCCGGGCTCTATTCCCTGCCTTCGCGTTTTGGCCGGGAAAAAGCTTTCAAGTTAGCGGTTTTTTTTCATGCTCTGGCCTTTCTTTTGTTTATTTTCACGGGTATAGTGTCAGGGTTGAATTTTTATTATTACCTGGGAATTGTTCTCACGGCTGGAGCCCTTTTTTATCAGCATATTGCCGTCAACCCAAAGGATTTGTCCCGTATTCAGCTTTCGTTTTTTGCCATGAACGGGCTTATTAGTCTTACCTTGTTTGTTGCGACCTGGCTTTCGTTAGTGGTTTGACCAGAAAAATCTCATAATAAAAGGAACTGTCATGCAATTTGGAAAAATTCATAAAGCCGTTCTCGTTTCGTTCGCCCTTGGAGCCACAGTTCTTTTTGCTACCAGCGGCTGGTCCAAGTCGGACAAGAAGGCAGAGGAAGTGGCGGCCTTGGTCAATGGTGAGCCCATTGTAGCCGCAGCTGTGCAGGGAGAGATAAAGGGGATTTTGGGCCGTTTTCAGGAGCAGGGTCGTAAGCCCAGCGACACGGAGATGGCCTCGCTTCGTGAATCGGTTCTCGAAAAGATGATCAAGCTCGAGTTGTTGAGTCAGGAGAGCAAGAAAGCCGGAGTTTCTGTTAACAGCACCGATGTCGACAACGAGCTGAAAGGATACAAGAAGGGTTTTGCCGATGACAAGGCCTTTGCCAAGGCACTTAGCGAGTCAGGCATCACTGAGGCTGAGCTGCGTAAGCAGATTGGCAAAAACCTGACCATTCAGAAATTTATCGACGCCAAGTTTAAGGGCAAGGTCCAGGTGACTAAACAGGAAGCCAAGGATTTTTACAACAACAATCAGGATAAATTCGCTCAACCGGAAATGGCGCATGCCCGTCATATCCTGATTACGGCAAAAGAAGCAGAGCCTAAGGCGGACAAGGATCGCAAGCGGGCAAAGCTCGTCCAGATCAAGAAACAGCTGAAGGACGGTGCTGATTTTGCCGAGTTGGCCAAGCAGTATTCAGATTGTCCGAGCAAGGAACGGGGCGGGGATCTGGGCTTTTTCCCCAGAGGCCAGATGGTAAAGCCTTTTGATCAGGCGGCATTCAAAATGATGCCCGGTGACATCAGTGACATCGTGGAAACGGAGTTCGGTTATCACCTGATCAAGCTTGAAGAGAAAAAGCCTGCCAAGACGGTGAGCTTTGACGAAGCAAAGGCCAAGATTACCGCCTATCTCACCCAGGAAAAGATCACTGCCAATATCGAAGCCTTTGTTGCCGAGGCCAAAGGCAAGGCGACCATCAAGATCCTGAGCCCTCAAGCGAAAAAATAAGTTCAGTCGGGATTTAAGTTAGATTCTGGGCCATGGTTTAGTGCAAACCATGGCCCATTTTTTGTGCTTTTTCGGGGAAAATGGGAGGGTAGGTTTTAGCGTGTGGATTCCACCCAGAGCTGTCATGTCCTAATGCAGCCTTTTAGAAAGAGGGGTCACTACAGTACAGCCTGCGGAATTTTTCCATTTCCTGCTGTACCGCAGGAGCAAGTTTGAGGTCGTAGCGGGCGACATATTCCGCCGCCATGCGGTGGGTGTTGAATATGGGGCAGTTGAGGGTGAGGTTGGCGATGCATTTGTCGATATACTGGTCATGCCGGGTAGGGTCATAAAACAGCCGCAGCATTTCGGGGAAAACAGTATAGAATGAGGCCGAGTCTTCATTGTAAAGAAGAGATGAGGGCTGCTCACTGAAATGCTCGGGGGAAACTGACTCTTCATATCCGAATTTCCAGCCCGCCCGGCCTTCGTGATAGCCTTCAACCCACCAGCCATCCATGATGCTGACGTTGGGTACACCGTTCATGGCGGCTTTCATTCCGCTGGTGCCACTGGCTTCCAGGGGGCGTTTGGGGCTGTTCAGCCAAGCGTGGGAACCGGCCACCATCATTTTGGCCAGGTGCATGTCATAGCCCGGAATAAAGACCAGTTTGGCCAAGCCATGACTTTTCAGGTACAGCTCTTCCTGAACAGCCAAGATATTTCTGATTAAGTCTTGGCCCGGCTCGTCCGAGGGATGGGCCTTGCCCGCATAGATAAAATTCACCGGCCAGTTGTTTTCCGTAATCATTGCCGTCAGGCGGTCGATATCCTCAAAGATCAGGTCTGCCCGTTTGTAGGTGGAAAAGCGTCGGGCAAAACCCAGGGTGAAGGTCGTATGTTCAAGGGGCGCTTCCCCTTCGCTGCGGTAGGAAAGATAATTTGGCGGATCGATCCAGGTCGCAAGGCGCTGGTTACGATGGGTGATGAGCATTTGGTTGATATAATCCACCAGTATTTTGGTGTCTGTGCGCCAGGCATGCTCAAAATAGGTACGGAATTTTTTGTTTTGATGCAGGGCCTCCGCCCCGGCAAAAACGCTGGGATCTCGCCGCCAGCTGTGCAATTCGGGAAAGCTGTCGTATAACTCAGCTTTGGCATCGCTTGTCCAGGTGAGATGATGCACACCGTTGGTGATCGCTGTGATTTTGTCCGCATACTGCGGGAACTGCTTCTGGGTTACTTCTTTGTGGAGTCGGCTCACGCTGTTGGTGGCCCGGTTGAGCTTCATGGCCATGGCAGTGAAATTGTAGACGGACTGATTGTGCTCGTCCAGGGCTAGGAGGTTCAGGATGCGCTTGCAGAACGGGTTGATCAAGTCTTCGTACACGGAAATGTTGAAGCGGTCATGCCCGGCCATGACCGGGGTGTGGATGGTAAAGACAAGGCGCTTGGCTACTTCTGTTGCGGCCGCGAGGATATCGTGGTCTGTAGTCTTTTTTTCATACTGGGCGCCATGTTTTTTCTCGATGAGCTGGGTGATCAGGGCGAGCACCACGCTCACGCCGTGCTGTTCATTTAAATGGATGGTGCGGGAAGTAATGCCTAGAGCTTCCATGACCGGAATAACCCCGGTGCCCAGGAGCCGACGCTGGGTCGCTTTTACTTTTTCTGAGCTGCTGTCGTATAGGTGTTGTGCGGCATCCTGAATCCAGGGGGGGGACTGCGGCGTCTGATAATCAAGAAGAATTTCCGGCACAAAGGAGTCGAGTCCCTCGCTTATCTCCATTTTAAGCCACAAGTGGGCGTAAGCCACGGATCGTGTTCCTTGAAGATCATAAAAAGGCACTTCAATGGTGAGAGGTTGCGTGGGGGACTCCGGGTCGTGTAGCAGGTAGAGTCCCGGAGTATTTTCCGGTTCCCATTGGGAGGCCCAGGCCACCTGTCCTCTTTTTGAATCGACCATCTGGGAAAAATAACCTTTTCGATACAGCAGGGAAATTCCGACCACCGGAATTTTGCAGTCCGCGAAACTTTTCAGGGTGTCTCCGGCAAGGATGCCGAGGCCGCCGCTGTAGTTGGGAATCTTGACGGGACCCTGCAAGAACAGCCGCAGGAAACGGTTGATGGATTCGTCTGGATGTTCTGTTATCTCAAGTTGAAGGAGTTTGTTGCGTACCGGATGAAAAACATCCAGATCCGCCCCTATTTCCATGGAGATGTAGGTGACGGATTCGCCGGTCGGGGAGGTGAGGGCCTGCCAGACTGAGTCAAGAATTTTTTGGGAAACACCGAAAAAAGTACCGAATCTGTTTGTGGCCAGCATGTCATTGATGCGATGCTTGCTGTTTGTCGCAGGTTGGGCTGGCGCTGATTTTTTGGGAATGGTTGTGCTGTGTGATGGGATAGAGGATTTCATTGATCACGCGGGCTCCAGAGAATAAAGAGATAAGTTGTTTTGGGTCTGGAACGCACAGAAGAATAGAAAATCAAACGATTATTCCGTATTGCTTGGTGAATTATTTAAAATATAACGTGTTCTCAAGGTCATGCAAGCGAATTATAGAGGTAAGTCTGTATGGGCGATTTTTTGGGGGGGCAAAAAAATGGGTTATCTTTGTGTTAAAGCCTTTCTTGGCGCATTGAAACGATATAAAAAAACACGTTGAAATTTCACAAAGAGTTCTGTATGATCTTCATAATTATTTAATTATACTTAATTGTATAAGGGGTTGTTTTCATATAAAAATCTGTTACAAGATGCATCAGGAGGAAGGAGAAAAAATGAAAAGAGGAATTCTGCAGTATTTGGCAATGGCATGTGTGGTTGTTTCCCTTTCACTTATGGCTGGTGGTTGTGCCAAGCAAAAGGTGCAGAGCGATAAGGACATGGCTGGTGGCACGGCTCCTGCCGTGGGCCAGGAAGAGTCTCTTGCCTCAAAATGGATTGGTGGCGACAGTGGTGCGGTTCTGGAAGGTCGGACCACCGCTCCTATGCTGCCCATTTATTTTGACTTTGACAAATCCGACATCAGGGCTGACCAGAAGGATCGTATCAAGAAAGATGGCGATCTCCTGATCGGTTCAGCAAAAGTACGTGTTCGGGTCGAAGGCAATACCGATGAGCGCGGCACCAACGAGTACAACATGGCCCTTGGCGAAAGACGTGCTGTGACCGCCGTGAAGTATCTTGTTAATATGGGCGTTGCGGAAGGACGGATTGACACCCTCAGCTTTGGCGAGGAAAAGCCCCTCAACCTCGGCCATGATGAAATGGCTTGGTCACAGAATCGCCGCGACGATTTTGTTATTGTAAAGTAAGCTTCTTTTCTTAAGAAGATTGTTAGAATCTGAGATGGGAGCATGTTTATGTTCCCATCTCTTTTTTTGCTTTGTAGTATTGACTTGCATGAAGCGACACCTGAAAATTTTCTGCTGATATCAAACCGGAGATATGTATGAAGATGAAATTCCTTAGGGGACTGTTTTTTGTGTGTGTGGCGTTGTGTGCCTCTTCGGTGCTTGCTCTTGCGGCTCCGGAACGTGGGAAGATCGCCACCATCAGCATCCAGAAAATTCTAGGCACTTCCAAAGCGGCGTTGGATGCTCAGAAAATCTTGCAGGCGGAGGTTGACAAATATCAAGCAAAGTTCAAGGCGGATGAGGATGCTCTCACCGCCATGAAAAACGATATCGAAAAGAAAGGTTCTGCTTGGAGCGAAGAGGTTCGTGCGGAGAAAGAGCGTGAGTATCAGAAGAAACTCCGCGATTATGGCGTGAAAACTGAGGATGCGAAACTTGAGATGCAGCAGCTTGAGAAACGCCATATGGAGCCGATCTTAAAACAGCTGCATAATATTATCGCTGAGTTCGGCAAGAAAAATGGCTATTCGCTTATTCTTGAGAATACCATGAAAGGCCTGAGTAACCGAACGGGGTTACTCTATGCCGATGATGCCTTTGATATCAGCGATCAGATTCAGAAGGAGCTT
>JAPLJG010000069.1 GCA_026388735.1 Deltaproteobacteria bacterium | reverse complement strand
GGTTTTGTATGCTGAAAGAAAAGCATCTTTACCAGCAAGGGAGCGCAACCATGAAAATTACCTTCCACGGCGCGGCGAAAACCGTTACCGGCTCACAGCATCTGCTTGAGGTAAACGGCAAGCGGATTCTTCTTGATTGCGGCTTGTTTCAGGGCAAGCGCAAGGAGGCCTTTGAACTCAATCGCAGCGGCTTTTGCGCGGGCAAGGATCTTGACTGCCTGATTCTTTCTCTGGTCCAGAAAGGGTTTACCGGGGACATCATCTGCACCTCTGCCACCCGCGATCTCTGTGCGGTCATGCACATGGATCGCGCGCACATCCAGGAACAGGATGTGGAGTTTATCAACAAGCTCCGCCGGCAGAACAAGCAGAAAGAATTTGAGCCCCTTTACACCAAGGAGGATGCGGTCGCCTCCATGGACCAGTTCGTCGGCATCAGCTACAACCGCAAGCGGGAGATCATGCCCGGCGTGCACCTTACCCTGGTGGATGCGGGCCATATGCTGGGCAGCGCCAACGTGATCCTCGATATCCATGATCAGGAGCAGGGCCGCGATCTCAGGCTGGTTTTCAGCGGGGATATCGGCCGGGCCGGAATCCCGATTATCAACGATCCGGCGGTTTTGAGCGAGGGCGCGGATATCCTCATCATGGAGAGCACTTACGGAAACCGGCAGCATCCGCCCTACCAGGAGTCGGAAAAGGAACTGAAGCGGATTGTTAATGAGACCTACCAGCGTGGCGGTACGCTCTTGATTCCCGCCTTTGCCGTGGGCCGGACCCAGCAGCTGGTCTATGCCCTGCACAAGTTGTTTTTGAAGCGCGACATTCCCAAGCTCCCCATCTATGTGGACAGCCCGCTGGCCACCAGAGTCACGGATATCTTCCGGCTGCATCCTGAAACCTATGACAGCGAGATCCGGGAGTTTTTGTTGAAGGATGACCACAGCAACCCCTTTGGCTTCGACACCCTGCGCTATACCCAGAGCGTGGAGGATTCCAAGGAGCTGAATTTTTTACGGGAGCCTGCCATTATTATCAGCGCCAGCGGCATGATGGAGGCCGGTCGCATCCTGCACCATCTGCGCAAGCGCATCAGCGACAAGAAAAACACCATTCTGGTCACAGGCTGGCAGGCGCCCAACACTCTGGGGCGTAGGATTGTTGACGGGGAGGAAACGGTGCGGATCTTTGGCGAGGAATTTGCGCTCAAGGCCAGGGTGGAGACGCTCACCGGTTTCAGCGGCCATGCCGACCGGGATGGGCTGCTGGCCTGGGCTGGAGCCATGCACAAGAAACCGGCTCGGACTTTTGTGGTGCATGGCGAGGAAGACGCGGCCACCGCTTTAGCCGAGAGTCTGCGGCAGGAGCTGGGTTTTCCGATGGTGGAGATTCCCGAGCCCCATCAGGCCTTTGAGGTGTAAAGAAGTAGTGTCCGGTTTGGCGATGGCCTCAGAGCCAGGACCTTCCCCCTCTCCCTAGCCCTCTCCCGCCGGGGGAGAGGGGATTTTTTCCTTTTTCTCCTGCGTTATGCTTCCTGTTTCGGCGGCATGCTTCTGATGTGAATATCTCGCTGCGGATAGGGGATATTCACGCCCTGTTCGTGGAACGCGTCCCAAATCCTTAAAAGAATCTCACTCCTCACATTTTTGACCCCGTTGACCGGATCGTTGATCCAGGCGCGCAGCTCCAGATCAAGGGAACTGTTGCCGAAGGCCACCAGCAGGCAAATGGGCGGCGGGGTTGCGATGATCCTGGCTGTCTGTTTGGCCGCCTCTTCGCACAGGGTCATGGCCTTGCGCACGTCCGAGTTGTAGGCAATGCTCACCGGAATCTTCAGCCGCACCGTGCTGTTGCTGAACGACCAGTTTTCCACCCGCTGGGTGATCAGATCCTCATTGGGAATCAGGAATTCCTTGCCGTCCTGGGTGATGAGCGAGGTGTAGCGGGCGCCCAGGGAGTTGACCCAGCCATAGGTTTCGCCCACGGTGATCACGTCGCCGGGCTTGATGGATTTGTCCAGCAGGAGGATGATGCCGCTGATCAGGTTGGAGACGATTTTTTGCAGGCCAAAGCCGATGCCCACGCCGACCGCACCGGTGAAGATGGTAAAGCCCGTGAGGTCGAGGCCGACGATCCGCAACCCCACCAGGATAGCGGCGGTGATGAGGGTAATCTTTGACAGCTTGATGAAAAGCACCTGGATGGAAGGCGAGAGTGCCGAGTTTTCCCGGATGCGCTTTTCGAGAATATGGGAGAGGAGGCGGGCTCCCCACAGCAGCAGCGTCAGGGTCAGGAGGCCTTCAAACACGGTGAGAAGCGAAATGCGCAACCCGCCGAACTTGAGGGCGAAACGGTCGAGCAGGCTGATGGCAGGTCCCAGCAGGTCTAAGATGTTGAGGGAGGCCAGGGTCCAGGCGATGATTGCAATCAGCCTGATCCAGGCGGTGTTGTCAAAAAACAGGGAGGCGGTCTTGATCACAATCCAGACCGCCAGCAGATTGACGACAATGGTGAGCAGATTGTGCGGCCATTCGGCCTCCATGGCGACCAGCAGCGAGATCATTTGCAGGAAAAGCCAGAGCAAAGGCGCAGCAAGGGGCAGCACGGCAGCGAGGAGTTGGCCGAAACGCCTCTGGGGCAGTTCGGGACCGGAAAATTTTCGTTTGATTCTGTTGCCGACCAGAAAGGCGATCAGCAGGGCGCAGGTGATGACCAGCGCCTGGACAAGGTTGTCGTAGGTCAGGACATATCGGAGCAGCCAGTCGTTGACGACCACAAGTTTTTCTTCGCTTACTGCGGAAAGCCAGAGGCTTTTCATGAGAGATGTTTCCATGGGAGAGGACTCGGGTGTTCCGCAAGTATAGCAGCAAAACCAGAACGAGCAGAGAAAAAAGCGTAATCGGGATGCCAACCCTGGCGTGTTCCTTAAAGCCGATCTCGATATGAAATTTCTTTGCCTGCTCAATGACGATGAGATTGGCGATGCTGCCGATGATGATCAGGTTTCCGGCAAAGGTGCTCGACAGGGCCAGGACGTACCATTGTTCCGGCACCCCAGGGTCGAGAAACCGGACCAGGAGCATGGCGGCAGGCACATTGCTGACCAAATTGCTCATGATGGTGGAGATCCCGGTGAGGGCGAAAAGGTTGGTGATCGTCAATCCTTGTTGGACCATAGTTTCCATGATCAGGCTGGGAATATTGCGGGTGGTAATGCCGTGGACCACGATGAACAGGGCGCAGAACAGGGTGAGCAGGTGCCAGTCCACCAGTTCCATGATCTGGCGGGAGTGCATTTTTCTACTGCACAGCAGGATTCCGGCCACGGTGATCGCGGAAAGCTCTCTGGGGATGGAGGTGAAGAAAAGACCGACCAGGAGCAACATGGCAGTGATTCCCTTTGCGCTTTGCCAGGGATCGAACTCGGGCCATTCGGGTGTTTGCTCCATGGTTTGGGGAATCGAGGGCGTGGCAAAGCGGCCGTGGTAGGTGCGGCAGAGAATACCGTAGGCCCCGGCCAGGGCGAGGAGCGCAGGCGGGGTGCACCAGAGTAGAAATCTGCCGAAGTGCAAATGGCCGACCTGGCCGATCAGCATGTTCTGCGGGTTGCCGATGATGGTGGCGGC
>JAPLJG010000009.1 GCA_026388735.1 Deltaproteobacteria bacterium | reverse complement strand
CTACTGCGCCTTCCGGCTGGCACAGCAGCAACTCTCTGATCCGCTAAGCAACCCCGTTCATTTCAAAAAAATGGGCAAGCCCAAGGATAAACTCCAGGCAAATGGCCACCACAAGAAAAAGGCGCAGGGTTCTGCTGAACGGCAGCCGCTCCTTGACCAAGCGTTGCAGGACAGCGACAATCACCAGCGTGGCGCCCAGATTGATCGGCGCCACGGACAGTACATGGATCAGAGTTTCCACCATTGAATGCAGAGCCCGCCCGGGAAAGTACCGGACACTGGCCAGTAAATAGATGCCAACCAGGATAGCCAGGGAAATCCGCTCCCGTATTCTTTGCATACGCAGCCTGTTTTAAAAATTTTTCCAGATGATCCCCTGCTCTGCCCGGGGAGAATTTCGGCCCATTGTAACAGGAATTACAAATGACACAATCGCTCACCGCCCTTTTTTCTCCGGAAACCAGTCCCAATCTCGCTGATTTGCAACCCTTCCGCCTTCTCTGCGATGCGCTCTTTTTTTATGCCTTGCCGAGCGAGAACACCGCCCCACCCGGACAAAAAGACTCGGGAACCGGCTACACGCCGGTACGGCTTTCTGGAGAAGAACAATCCCGGTTCCAATCTCTCGCCCGTGAACTCAAGGGCCACGAAGCTGAATTCCATGGCGGGCTCCTGGCCTCTCTTTCCGCCGGTCATGGCGACCGGGACGAAGCCTCGGTCGGATCGCTGGCGTCCCGCCTGCGCTCGGGCGCAAAACCCGTTGATCCTCACAAGACGGAGGACAAAGCGCTCTGGCAGGCCATGCTCATCCTGAAGCTGGCGGAGATGTACCGGGAAGAGGAACGGGAAATAGCCCAGGGGTTCTTGGCCATCTCGGGAAAAGAGTCCGAACTTTTTGCCGCCATCCGAGGCGAAGGGGCAGAAGAAGAAGGGAGGGACGAGGAAGAAGAGCAGGCTCTACGGGAGCTTGCCGCAGCCAGGCCGCTGAGCGGGCCAACCATCAACCTGACCCGACTGGCCAAGGCCTGGGGCCACCTCTACGCCCGAGATGCACGAGCAACGGAATTCCCCCTGCTGGTCACGAGCCACGAAGAACTCCAGGGCCTGCTTGCCGAGGTGTATGAGACTCTCACTGGCAAATCCCCGAGGCAACTGGTCAGTCTCGCCCTGCCGACCCAAACACAAGGCGCGGAAGATGCCGGGCTGGTTGAAAAATTCGCGGTGGCCACCGGGGCTTCTCGGGAACATTTTAACCGTTTGCTAATGGATCTTACCGCAAGCGGGACAATCTCCGCCGAGCGGTTGACAGAACTGCAAGAGGCGGGAAACGACCTGAACCGGGCGGCCCTTCCTTTTCTGAAGAGCAGCCCGAATGAAAAGACCATGCGCTTTTACGCCTACGAGGGGGTCTCGCTCATCCACCTTTTTGCCAGACTTTGCGGCGCCCCCATCGCCGAACCGCAAAAAAACTCGGCCACTACCGGGCTTCTTGCGGTTCTGATCTAGCGGTAGGGGTTAATGGTCAACACCGGGCAGGGAGCGGTCTTGACGATTTTCTCCGCCACGCTGCCAAAGAGAATCTTGTCCAGTCCCTTGTAGCCATGGGTACCCATGACAATCAGGTCCGACTTCTCTTTTCCGGCAAAACGATTGATCTCCTCGACCACGTCGCCGCTGAGGATCGCTGTGCCATGCGGCACCGAACCGTTGAGGGTTTCCGCCACGAAACTTTTCATTTTTTCCGTGGCGCTCTTGACCATCTCTTCCTCCAGCTGGATGATGGGCATATGGGGCACAAAAAACCCCGAATAATCGTCAAAGCTCTGCACCACAAAAACAACAACCACCTCCGCCTTGAATTTGGCGGCAAAATCCACGGCCGTGCGGAGGATCTTCTGCGAATTCTCCGAAAAATCCACGGGCACCAGAATCTTTTTAATTTCGTTCATTTCCCCTCCTTATGGTATAGATAGCAAGCTTGTAACTGCCCAGCAGCACCGCATCTGCTTTGTCATCGGCCTGTTCGCATAGATTGACTATAGCTCGCAGGCCTCTTTCGCGCATCTGCGGCACTGCTGAACAGTTACGTTTCTTGGGTTCCGCCACTTTCCGGCCCCCAAACAAGCTTTAGCCACGACCGCGACTTGGTCGTATTATCCTCTCTCCATGATCAGGCTAGCAGAATGCTTTTCCCCTTGTCAACAGGAGAGACTTCCCCTTGAATCCGCACAGAGCATAGCCCGATGTCCACTTCCCTGTCCGAGGCCATGGCCGAGATCTTTGCCCAAGGCGGCATCCTGGCCGACAAACTGCCGGGCTACGAATCCCGCCCCAGCCAACTGCGCATGGCCGAAGCCATTGGTGCCACTTTGGGGCTGCCGGAAGACGAACCAAGTCAGCCGGGGATGCTGGCGGTTGAAGCGGGCACCGGCACCGGCAAGACCCTGGCCTATCTGGTCCCGGCCATCCTGAGCGGCCAGAAGGTGGTGGTTTCCACCAACACCCTGAACCTCCAGGATCAGATACTTACCAAGGAAATCCCCTTCATCGAGAAACACCTGGCCCCGAGGCTGAACGCCCTTTGCATCAAGGGCAGGCAGAACTACCTCTGCCTCTACCGCTGGTATCAGTTCCTCGCCTCACCCCAGCGCAATCTCTTTGCCGATGACCGCGATACCCAGCGGGTCACCGATTGGCTTGAAGAAACCGAAACCGGCGACCGCAGCGAACTCTCCTGGCTGGCAGACAACGCCCCGCTCTGGCAGGCAATCACCGCCTCGGCCAGCCAATGCCTGGGCTCCAACTGCCCGGACGCCTCCCAATGCTTTATCACCCGACTGCGCAAAAAGGCGGGCCAGGCCCAGCTGCTGGTGGTCAACCATCACCTCTTCTTTTCCGATCTGGCCCTGCGCCGTTTCGGGCATGCCGAGGTCCTGCCCCGCTACGAATCGGTGATCTTTGATGAGGCCCACCATCTGGAAGGGGTGGCAACCCAGTACTTCGGCACCTCCTTCAGCCATTACCAGGTGATCGATCTGGTGAAAGACCTGGAAACTGCGGCCCAGGCCGATCTGAAGGGCCGCGCCAAGGAGGGGGTGGTGCAAACCGCCAGGGCGCTGGCCAAACAGGTCGATCTCTTTACCGAGCTCTTTCCCTGGGAGCGGGGCCGGTTTTCCCTGCTGCAATTCATCGAACGGTTCCCCGGCTGGGAAGAAGAGCGGCAGCGCCTGGCCGACCAGATCAAGGGCCTCTGCAATCAACTGGCCAAGGCGGCCATGGGCGGGGAGTCCTGGCTGGGCATGCAGCGGCGGGCGGAAGAGATGCTCGCTGCCTTCACCGCCATCACCGAAGCGCGGAATCCATCCTCGGTCTACTGGTACGAGCGGCGGGAAAAAACCGTGGCCCTGTCCGCCTCGCCCATCGACATCGCCGGCGAGTTGCAGGATTTTCTCTACGAGCAGACCAGGAATGTGATTTTCACCTCGGCTACGCTTACCACGGACAACACCTTCACCTACTTTTTCAGCCGCCTCGGCCTGCCCTCAGACACCCCGACCCTGACCCTGACCACCCCCTTTGATTACGCACAGCGCACCCTGTTGTTCGTGCCGGGCAAGGGCTTTCCCGAACCCGCGGACCGGGAGTTTCCACGGGCCAGCCAACAACTGATGCAGGAGTTGATCATGGCTGCCAATGGCCGGGCGCTGCTGCTGTTCACCAGCATCAGCGCCATGCGCGCTGCCCACGAGGTTCTTCTCGCCCGCCTGCCATTTCCGATACTGATGCAGGGGGAGGCGCCCAAGGCCAAGCTGCTAGAGCAGTTCCGGGAACAGACCCATTCCGTTCTCTTGGCAGTGGCCAGCTTCTGGGAGGGGGTGGATGTGGTGGGCGAATCGCTGAGCTGCGTGATCATCGACAAACTTCCGTTTGAAGTCCCCTCAGACCCTGTTATTATGGCCCGCATGGATCGGATCAAAAACGAGGGCGGCAACCCATTCTACGATTTTCAAATCCCTCGCGCCATCCTGACCCTGCGCCAGGGCGTGGGCCGGTTGATGCGCAGCTCCACCGACCGGGGGGTCCTGGCCATCTGCGATGTCCGTCTTTTCAGCAAGCAGTACGGCAGACTCTTCCTGAAAAGCCTGCCCCCAAGCCCGATCTGCCGCGAGATTGCTCCGGTACGGGATTTTTTCCAGGAGGAACGACCATGAACAACGGCGAGCTGCTTGCCACCCTCAAAGAAAAGGGTGCCCGCATCGATGCGGTGATGGAAAAGGATCTGGCCATCGTCGAAAGTCCGCTCCTGGCCGAGATTATCCGCCATGCCATCTTCCAAGGCGGTAAACGCATCCGGCCCCTGCTCACCCTGCTGGCCGCAAGCCTGGTGGGCAATCCCCCCGCCGACACCCAGCGCTTGGCCATTTCTTTCGAGTATCTCCACGCGGCAAGCCTCTTGCACGACGATGTCATCGACCATGCCACCCTGCGGCGGGGTGCGAAAACCGCCAACACCATCTGGGGCATTGAGCCGGTGATCCTGGCCGGAGATTATCTCCATGCCCATGCCATGGCCCTGGCCAGCGAGGTGGGCGGCCCGACAGCCATGGCCCTGATCGGCCGCGCCACTGCGGCGATGGTCGAGTCGGAATTCATGCAGATGCACAACGCCAGCGAGATCCTCATCTCCGAGGAGAAATACTTTCAGGTCCTAATGGGCAAAACCGCCGCCCTCATTGCCGCAGCCTGCGAGGCGGGCATTGCCCACAACCAGGGTTCCGCCGAGCAGCGTCTCGCCCTGCGCACCTACGGGACCAACCTAGGGCTGGCCTTCCAAATCGTGGACGACCTGCTGGATTATCTCGGCGACCCGGCAAAAACCGGCAAGACAGTGGGCAATGATTTTCAGGAAGGCAAGATGACCCTGCCCCTGATCAAGACCCTGGCTCGGGCCAACACCGAGGACCGCGAGACACTTCTTGCCCTGCTCAAGGCAACCCCGCAGGAGCGCAGCCAAAAACTGGCCACAGCCCAAGAGCTGATGGAAAAATATCAGGGTTTTGCCCTGGCCAGAGCGCAGGCTGAGGCACTGCTCGCCGAAGCCCTGTCCGGTCTGACCATCTTTGGCGAGGCTCCGGCCAAAGAGCCTCTGACCGGTCTGGCTCATTATGTCTTGAGCCGCGACAAATAGGCATGCCCAAGGTTTCTCCAAAAAAATCCGCTCGGAAAAGCGCAAAAAAAAAACCAGGAAGACGTCTTGGCCTCTTCTGCCTCTTTCTCTTTGTGGCCGCGACCCTGGCTGCTGGATTCTATTTCATGGTGCTCTATCCCGGCAAGCCGCCGGGGCTCCCGTTGCCCACCTTGAGCGGGCAGGCCAAGAAAAAGCCCCTGCATCAGGAAGTCGAACCGCAGCCTACCCCGCTCTACGAAGAACCGGCCCTGCCCCATCAAGCACCACCGGTTGCAACCCACAGCAAGAAGCCAGAAAAAAAGCCTCTGCCGGGCAGACCCCTGGTGGCCATCGTCATCGACGATATGGGCTACCGGCAAAATACCGGCAAGGCCCTCCTCGCCCTTGATCTGCCCCTCTCCTTCGCCTTTCTGCCCTTCACCCCCTTTTCCGAAGAGCTGCAACAGGAAGCCCAGGCCAGGGGCCGCGACATCCTCCTCCACCTACCCCTTGAGCCCATGAACCCAAAAGCAAACCCAGGCCCCGGTGCCCTGAGCACGGCCATGGACCCGGAGGCCATGAAGGCCCGCTTTCACGAAGACCTGCAAGCAGTGCCCAAAGCCATCGGGGTCAACAACCACATGGGTTCACGCTTCACCGCCAACAGTGTGGCCATGCGGACCCTGCTGGCCCTGGTGCGGACCCGCGGCCTTTTTTTCCTGGACAGCATGACCGCCGCCAACAGTGTGGCCTATGATCTTGCCATTGCCATGGGCGTCAAGACAGAACACCGCACCGTTTTTCTGGACAACGACCAGAACCCGGACAAGATCATGGCCCAGATTGACCTCCTGATCCGGCTTGCCGGAGAGCATGGCCAGGCCGTGGGCATCGGCCACCCCTACCCGGCCACGGTGGAGGCCCTGCGCCGCTACCAGAGCCAATTGCGCACCCGCACCGAGATGGTCGGGGTCTCCCGCCTTGTCCATTGATTCGGTGATGTCATGCCTGCCATTATCACCCTGACCACGGATTTCGGCCTAGAAGATGAATACGTCGGCGTACTCAAAGGGGTCATCCTCGGTCTGGCTCCGCAGGCACGACTCATCGACCTGTGCCACACCATCCGGCCCCAAGATGTCCGGCAGGCCGCCTTTATCCTTCAGGCGGCAGCCCCGTATTTCCCCAAAGGCACCATCCATCTGGCCATTGTCGATCCGGGGGTGGGCACCAATAGGCAGCTCCTGGCGGTCCGGGCCATGGGCCAGTTTTTTCTCGGGCCGGACAACGGCATCCTGAGTCCCTTCCTGCACGACCCGCTTTTTGAAGAAGCCATCTATATTGATTGCCCGGAGCACTATCTTACCCCACTCAGCGCCACCTTCCATGGCCGCGATATCCTCGCCCCTATCGCGGCGGCCCTGGCCAATGGCATCGGGCTCTCCAGCCTTGGCAACCGGACGCTTAAGGAAAAACTTATAAAACTTGCATCCCCCACCTTGCAAATTGATCGGATTCATGGCAACATAGCCGGGTCCGTGATCCACATCGATCATTTCGGCAATCTGACCACGAATATCCACCAGCGTGATCTTGCCGGTTTGACAGCCGATCCGGCATCCATCCAGATCTTTCATAAGCAGCAGCAAGTTACCGGCCTGACAAGCGATTACGCCTCTGGGCCGAACGGGCGGTTTCTGGCGCTCATCGGCAGCCGCGGCTACCTTGAACTGGCAGTGGCCAATGGAAATGCCGCCCGGATTCTGGGGGCAGAGGTGGATGATCCCGTACGGGTGACACGAGGAAAGGAAGGGTAAACTTTTTCTGTTTACAGACAAGACGACCCAGGATTAGATTTACAGCTTAACTTCAGGTAAGGAAACAGCCCCATGCAGGACAATCACATCGATGATATGGCCAAACTCCTCAAGACCATGTCGCACCCCATCCGCCTGAAGATCCTCTGCCTGTTACAAGACAAGGAAATGACCGTGGGCGATCTCCACAAAGAGGTGCACACCACCAATGCCAATGTCTCCCAGCATCTCTCCATCCTCCGCAACCAGGGAATCATCGCCTACCGCAAGGATGCCAATTTCATCTTCAACCGGATCGCAGAAGGCCGGGTGACCGAATTGATCAAAAACATGCGGGAACTTTTCTGCCAGGTACCCTGATTTTCATCTGATATACCCGTTGCCGCACCAGCACCACACAGGAGACTGCACCATGACCATCACAGACTGGGTTCATGTTGTTGCCGGCGCCTTCATTCTGATCAGCCTGGCCCTGGGAACCTGGGTCCACCCCTACTGGCTCTTTTTCACCGCCCTTGTCGGGGCCAACCTCTTCCAGTACGGCTTCAGCAAATCCTGCCCGATGGCCTTTATCCTCAAAAAACTCGGGGTGCCAGAAAGCCGTCCAGGCCAAGGCTGCTGCCAGAAGTAAATCTTCCTGGCAATTACCGCCCAAAGGCTTCGGCAATTGCCAGGCCCACCGGAATAAAATCCAACCGGGCTTGGGCTGGATCAACGCAACGCCGCAGGCGGCCAAAGACTTGCACCCGCCCCATTTCGGCGATGGTGTGCATATTGTCTGCAACCAGCAGCTCATCTTCCTCGTCTACGGCATCGGAAAATACCACCCCCAGAACCGGAATCCCTCTGTGCCGCAAGGCCTCCAGGGTCAGCAAGGTGTGGTTGATGGTGCCAAGACCACTCCTCGCCACGATCAGGGTGGGAATCTTCAACTCCCCCAGCAGATCCACCAGCAGCAACTCCCGGTTGAGCGGCACCATCAACCCGCCGACCCCCTCGACAATGAGCAACTCATGGCGGGCCAGCATCTCCTGATACCGGGCGCGGATCAAGGCCGGATCAACAACCGCTCCTTGTTGCTCGGCAGCGAGGTGGGGTGAGGCGGGCAGGGCAAAATGATAGACCACCTGACGACTGACCAACTCCGGCTCAAGGGGGAGACCCGCCATGCGCAGGCATTCCGCCAAATCCGCTGGCGGAAATTCCGGCCCGGTTGCCGCCCATTTCTGATACCCGGCATCGCTCCCGTTTTTTCGCAGAAAATCAAGAAGCAGCCCGCAGACATGGGTCTTGCCCACATTGGTGTCCGTGCCGGCAACAAAGATCGCGTTCATTTCTCCCCCCTGACGACAAAGGCCTGATAGGTGGCAGAATACCCGCCATGGGTTGCCTGAAACCAGGCATCAAGCTGGCGCAATCGCCCCCTGGTCAAAGCGCCGGGCAGCTGGCCCCCGCCGGTGCCGGTCTTGCGGATGTGGTCCAGCAGGTCAAGAAGCGCCCCATAATTTCTGCGCTTCAGCTCTTCCTGCACGGAAAACTGCGGAAAAATCTCCGCCAGCATGGCCTCCAGGCGCTCCCCTGTTGGAAAACCATGGGGCGGCAGGTGCACTTCCTGACCAAAGACCTGGCCCAACCCCTGGGTCAGCTCGCTGAAGGTCCGAGGGCCGAACAGCACCCCGACAAAACGGCCTTGATCGGAAAGCAGCCGGCCAATCTGCCCCAGGGCCGCCCCGAGGTCGTCAAACCATTGCAAGGTGGAATTGGCGCAGATCAGATCAAAGGTATCGGGGCAACTGGCCAGGAAGCGTTCCCCATCCTCACAGAGCACGGAGACATTACCCTTGTCTGCCAACCGCTTTCCGGCCAGCTGCGCCATGCCTTCGGCAAAATCAAGGGCAACGATCCGGGCCTTTGGGTAGCGTTCGGCAAGCATCGCGGTGAAACGCCCAGTACCGCAGCCGATCTCCAGGATACGTTCGATGCCTTCGCCCCCGCAACCCTCAGGAAGCTCCCGCAGCAGGCGAACCGCCAACTCCTTCTGCACCTCGGCATGGGCGTCATAGGTCCCGGCGGCACGGGAAAACCGTTGCCGAATTCTTTGTTTCCTGGACTCACTCACCTGGGGCAAACTCCCGGTCAAGAAAAAGCGCATGCCCGCCATACTCAATGATGGTGGTGCTGGCTCCAGGGATCATAGCCTGCTCCGCCACCGGCGCAATGATATCCCGCCGGCCATGCCAACAGGAAACCGGACATTGCGGCCCGTGCGCAGGCAGACGCCATTGGGCCAGATAATCGAGGCCCCGGCCAAGGACCTGCATGTCCAGAGATTCCAGAAGCGCCTCCTGCTGTTCGGCCACAAACCGCCGGGATTCTTTTTTATAACCCAAAAGACTTTTTCGGTAAAAATCCCGCAAGAATGCCGCAGGATCGGTCGCAAGACCCTGGCGAATGGTCTCGATTTCCGAGGAAGGCCAGGAAGCCCGCATGCCCAGCAGGGTCAAACTCGTAACCTTTTCGGGAAAGGCACAGGCACAATCAAAAGCCAGGAAAGCGCCCAGGGACCAGCCGACCAGTTGGATTGCATCAAGATGGTGTTGAGTAAGAAAGGCGAGAATCTCTGGTAGGGCGGTGGCCGGGTCCAGCGGGGCAGACGGTCTTAGCCAGCGGTGGCAAGGCTTTCCGGCCAGATCGAGAACCTGCCCGGAAAATCCCCAGCCGGGCAGGAAAAGGACCGGGGGCTTTTTGTTCGGCAAGGACTCTTGCGGGGGAGCGGACCAGATTGTTTTCATAATGGCAACGGGGCCGTTGTGGGAATATCGAGGCCCTGTCAGCAGGGCAATTTTTTGAGCGCCTCGCCGAGAAGCGCAAACTGTTCATCCAACGGGTAGTGGTGATTGCCAATAAAAAGACCGTTGCGGTCAATCCAGTCCGCCTGGGCAAGAGAACCGTGGTTCGTGGCATCGAGCCAGCGCACGGCCTCGCAGCGAGCAAAATTACCCGCCACGATCGGGCGACACTCAATGCCATGGCCATCCAGGGTTCGGACCACATCCTCCCGGGAAAACCGTGCATCCTCCCGCACCACCAGACTGAAGCCGAACCAACTGCTTGCCCCGATCTCGCGCTGGACCTGGAGCTGCGGAAAGGCCTCCATGAGGCGGAGGAATTTGGCGGCATTCTCCCGGCGGACTCTTACGAATTCCGAGAGCTTGCGTATCTGGGTCATCCCCAGGGCGCCGCTGAGTTCCAGGGGGCGCACGTTGTAGCCGGGCAGCACAAAACGGAAAGACTCCTCGAAAGGATTATCCCCCTTCACGCCGCAAACCCTGTTCACCTTAGGCAGGTTTCTGGTCCAGCCGTGGGCCCGGAGACTGAGGAGGATATGGGCCAACTCCTCGTCGTCGGTGAGGATCATCCCTCCTTCCATGGTGGAGATGTGGTGACTGAAAAACGAGCTGAAACTGCCCATGAGGCCAAAGGTTCCTGCCATCTTCCCTTCAAAGGCCGCGCCCATGGACTCGCAGTTGTCTTCGATGAGGATCACACCCTTGCCTGCCAGGATCGTCTGAATCGCGGCAAAATCGTTGGGGTTTCCCAGAAGGTTCACCGCCATGACCAACCGGGTCCGCTCGCTTACGGCATCGGCAAGCTGGGCAAGGTCATAATTCAGGGTGGCAGGATCGATATCGACAAATTTGAGCTTCAAGCCATACTGATGCAGAGGAAAATAGGTGGTGCTCCAGGAAACCGCAGGCACGATGACCTCGTCCCCAGCCGCCAGCCGCTCTGCCTTGTTTTCCCGGTAAAAGAGGGCTGCCACCATGAGCAGGTTCGCCGAAGAACCGGAATTGACCATGACGCAGAAGCGCGAGCCGAAATGGAGGGCAAACTCCTGCTCAAAGCCTGCGACATGCTCGCCCATGGAAAATCTGCCGGATTGAACAACCTGGGCCATGGCCTCATATTCCGCCTCGTCCCAGGAGGTACATGCCAAGGGATATCTGCTCATGCTCCGTGCTCCTGCTGTTGCAAGTAATAGTCATACGCCTGCCCGATGCCGTGCTTAAGCGAGGTTTGGGCGGTCCAGCCCCAAGCGGCTGCCCGGGTCACATCGACGAGTTTGCGCTGCATGCCCACGGGCTTGGCCAGATTGTGCACACAGGTGCCCCGGAAACCGACCACCTCGGCAACCGTTTGGTAATATTCGAGGATGGTGCAATCCTGCCCGATCCCCACGTTCATCATCTCCGGCAGGCTTTCGTAAGCGCACACCGCTTTGACCAGGCAATCGGCCAGGTCGCCGGCAGACATGAACTCCCGCCGGGCAAGGCCGTCGCCCCAGATTTCCACCGTCTCCCTATTCTCCTGCCTGGCCCGGTGCATCTTGTGGATAACAGCCGGGATGAGATGGGAGCTGGCCGGGTCGAAATTATCATGGCGGCCGTAGAGGTTGCAGGGGATCAGGGTCTTATAGGCATAGCCGCGGTCTTCTCGAGCGATATACTGACAGAGGCGGGCTGTGGCGATCTTGGCCAGAGCATAGCCTTCGTTGGTCGGCTCCAGCTCCCCTTGGAGGATCATCTCCTCCCGCAGGGGATTGGCGGCGTTGCGCGGATACATGCAGGAGCTGCCGAGATTGATAAGGCGGGGCACGCCCTGCTGGCGGGCGGCCCAAACCAGATTGCGGCCCATGTCGAGATTATCCAGAAAAAACCGAACCGGCTCCCGCAGATTCGCCTCAATCCCGCCAACCCGGCCTGCGGCGTGGATGATCACCTCGGGCCGGTGCTCGGCAAGATACTGCGCGACCTGCCCGTAATCGAGCAGGTTGAGCTCGCTGCTGGAGGGGGCCAGAATCTCGAACCCGGCCGCCGCCGGATGCTCCCGAAAATTGCGCCCGACCAGGCCATTGCCGCCGGTTATCAGAACCTTCATCTTCATCGCCCAGAGAGATTACGGCTGTTCGTGCCGGTTGAAAACCTTGAATCCGCTCTGCTGGCACATTTTATCCCGCCGAGCGATCGAAAGATCTTCGTGCACCATCTCGGTTACCAGCTGGGCAAAGGTGATCTTTGGGGTCCAGCCCAGCTTTTCCTTAGCCTTAGTCGGGTCGCCCAACAGGGTTTCCACCTCCGTGGGCCGGAAGTAGCGGGCATCCACCCGGACAATGGCCTGCCCCACAGTGAAGCCGGTGCCTTCCGGGGCATCGGCCAGCGAGGCCACGATACCGATCTCACCAACCCCTTCACCCTCCCAGCGGAGCCGAACCCCAAGCTCCCCGGCCGCCACCTCGACAAACTCCCGCACACTGTGCTGTTCGCCCGTGGCGATCACGAAATCCTCCGGGCTCTCCTGCTGGAGCATGAGCCACTGCATCTCGACGAAATCCTTGGCATGTCCCCAGTCCCGCAGGGCATTCATGTTACCGAGATAGATGCAACTCTGCAGGCCAACGGCGATCCGGGCAAGGCCACGGGTGATTTTTCGGGTGACAAAGGTTTCGCCGCGGATGGGGGATTCGTGGTTGAACAGAATCCCGTTACAGCCATAGATCCCATAGGCCTCCCGGTAGTTCACCGTGATCCAGTAGGCATAGAGCTTGGCCACCGCGTAGGGCGACCGGGGATAAAACGGGGTAGTTTCCCGCTGCGGGGTCTCCTGCACCTTGCCGAACAGCTCCGAGGTCGAGGCCTGGTAGAATCTGGTCTTTTTCTCCAGCCCCAGAATCCGGATCGCCTCCAGAATCCGCAAGGCGCCGAGGGCATCGGAATCCGCGGTGTATTCCGGCTCCTCGAAGGAGACGGCCACATGGCTCTGGGCAGCGAGGTTGTACACCTCATCGGGCTGCACCTTTTGGATGATCCGAATCAGGCTGCTGGAATCGGTCATATCACCATGGTGCAGGATAAAGGCTACATCTGTTTCATGGGGGTCCTGAAAGATATGGTCGATGCGATCGGTGTTGAACAGGGAGGTCCGCCGTTTCAGGCCATGCACCTCGTAGCCTTTCTCCAGGAGAAATTCCGCCAGATAGGCACCGTCCTGCCCTGTCACCCCGGTAATCAATGCTTTTTTCTTCATCTTCGCTCCTAATGCACGCCGCTGCAAGCCCAGTTGATTTTGCCTTGGCCTGGCGGCAGAATAATGCTGTATACTTTATCCAGAACCCATGGAGCACACGCTGCGCTGCTCGCCGGATCTATATCTGCGGCACATCCTACTATGGAAGCAGCAAATTCTCAAGCCAACGCTGCCATAAACCCGACAAGACGGAGAAAAAACAGCATGGCCAACTATGATTACGATCTCGGCATCATCGGCGGCGGCGCCGCAGGGCTCACGGTGGCTTCCGGCGCGGCGCAGCTTGGGGCCAAGACCTTGCTGGTGGAAAAGGAGGCGGCGCTAGGCGGCGATTGCCTCCACTATGGCTGCGTGCCGAGCAAGACCCTGCTCAAGACCGCCCATGTCTATCACCTAATGAAAAACGGACCCAAATTCGGCCTGCCGGCCATTACCCCGCCTGCCGTGGATTTTCGGCAGGTCTCCGCCCGGATCAACTCGGTGATCAACGCCATTCAGGAGCACGACTCGGTGGCGCGGTTTTGCAAGCTCGGCGCCCGGGTGGAATTCGGCAACCCGATATTCACCGACGAACATGCCATTGCCCTGGGCGGAAAAAACATCTCCGCCCGCGCCTGGATCATCGCCACCGGTTCATCCCCGGAAATTCCAGCCATCGAGGGCCTAACGGCAACACCCTATCTGACCAACCGCGACCTCTTCTCGCTCGACGCGCTGCCCGCCTCGATGATCATTCTCGGCGCAGGACCCATTGCCGTGGAACTGGCCCAGGCCTTCTGCCGCCTTGGCACCAAGGTAACGGTGATCCAGCGCAGCGGCCAGATATTAAGCAAGGAAGACCGGGACATGGCAGAAATCGTCCAGCAGGCGCTGGAGGAAGAAGGTGTAACCTTTCTCCTGAACACCACAGTGGTCCGGGTGGGTGATCTGGGCCGGGAGCGGGAGGTGGTGGTGAAAAATGCGGCGGGCGAGACCATGACTCTCAAAGCCGAGGCGATCCTGATTGCCCTGGGCCGCGCTCCCAACATGGCTGGCCTGGGTCTGGAAAAAATCGATATCCCCTTCGACCATAAAGGACTCAAAGTGAACAGCTATCTGCGGACCAGCCACCGCCATATTTATGGAGCAGGCGACGTCATCGGCGGCTATCAATTCACCCATGTCGCCGGGTATGAAGGGGGAGTGGTGTTACGTAATGCGGTTTTCCATCTGCCCCAAAAAGCCGATTACAGCCTGGTGCCTTGGTGCACCTATGCCCATCCGGCCCTGGCCAGCATCGGCTTAAACGAAAAACGCGCCCAAAATGCCGGGATCGACTACACGGTCTGGCGGGAGGAGTTCACGGATAATGATCGGGGGCTGGCCGAGGGAGAAAGTGTCGGGAGGATCAAGCTGCTGCTCGACCACAGGGGGAACCCCCTTGGCGTGCAGATTCTCGGCCCCCAGGCCGGGGAGCTTCTGGGCGAGTGGGTGGCGGTGATGAACTGCGGGGTGGGGCTGGCAAAGATTGCCTCGGCCATCCACCCCTACCCCACCTTGGGCGAAATTAACAAACGGGTGGCAGGCGCGGTTTTTGCCAAAAAAATCTTTTCCGCACCCGTGCGCAAGGGCCTCAAATTCTTTTTCGGCCTCCGAGGAAGTGGTTGCGCCGAGAGGGAGTAACCTCTATTCCACCGTGACGCTCTTGGCCAGGTTACGTGGCTGATCCACATCACAGCCGCGCAGAATGGCAATCTCATAGGCCAGCAGCTGCAAGGGCAATACAAAGAGGATCGGGGTCAACTCCTCGTGGCAGACCGGCACCGTGATCACCTTTTCGGCGATGCGCTTGCAGTTTTTGTCGTCCGCATTGGCAACGAGAATGATCCTGCCGTTTCTGGCCTTGATCTCTTCCACGTTGGAAATGACCTTTTCGTAGACACTGTCGCGAGGGGCCAATGCCAGAACCGGCATATCCCGGTCGATGAGGGCGATGGGGCCGTGCTTGAGTTCGCCTGCCGCATAGCCTTCGGCATGGATGTACGATATCTCCTTGAGTTTCAAGGCCCCTTCCAGGGCGATGGGGAAATTGCTTCCCCTGCCCAAATAAAGAAAATCCCGGCTCTGGGCAAAGGCCTCGGCGATGCAGGCGGTTTCCTCCTGCAATCGGGGCAGCTCCTGCTCCATAAGGGCGGGCAGGTCGAGGAGGGCCTGGCCAATGGCCTTGCGGTCCTTGGGGGCAATAGTCTTGCGGCGCTCGCCCAAAAAGAGAGTGAACAGCAACAGGGCCGTGAGCTGGCAGGTGAAGGCCTTGGTGGAGGCCACCCCGATCTCCGGCCCGGCATGGGTGTAAATCGTGCCATGGGACTCACGGGTGATGGTACTGCCCAAGACGTTACAGATGGCGATGACCTTGGCCCCCATCTTCTTAGCCAGCCGTAAGCCTGCCAGGGTGTCGGCGGTTTCACCGGACTGGGAGATGGGCACCACCATCACGGTTTCGTCCAGCAACAGGCGACGGTAACGGAACTCCGAGGCGATATCCACCTCCACCGGGATGCCCACCCATTTTTCCAGCCAGTATTTGGCCACCAGGGCCGCATGCCAGGAGGTGCCGCAGGCCACCAGGGAGATGCGGCTGATCTTTTTCAGCTCCGCCGCGCTCAGACCAATCTCGGGCAGTTGCACCTGGCCGGTTTCCGGATCGAGCCGACCCCGGAAGGTGTTAAGGATGGCCTGGGGCTGCTCGAAGATCTCCTTGAGCATGAAATGCCGATACCCGCCCTTCTCGGCCATGGCCGCGTTCCACTCGATGGTCTTGATCTCCTTGGCCACCTTCTTGCCGCTGGCCAGACCCATCACCTGCCAGTCCCCCTGCTTCAGGACGGCAAGCTCCCCATCCTCCAGAAAAACCACCTGATTGGTGTAGGGAAGCAGGGCCGGGATGTCGGAGGCCATCAGGCAGCCTCCTCCCTCGGCAATCCCCAGAACCAACGGGCTTTGGTGTCTCACCGCCACCAGCCTGTCCGGCTGGCCAGCCCACAAAACCCCGATGGCGTAGGAGCCTTCCACCTTTTTCAGGGCCTGGCGCACCGCCTTAACCAGATCGCCGGAGGAGAGCTCTTCCTCGATGAGATGGGCCAACACCTCGGTGTCGGTTTCCGAGCAGAAGACATGCCCGCGTCCCTTCAGCTCTTCCCGGAGGGTATGGTAATTCTCGATGATCCCGTTGTGAACCACAACCAAGTCGCCGCTACAGTCGCAATGCGGATGGGCATTGATCTCGGAAGGCGCGCCGTGGGTTGCCCAGCGGGTATGGCCCAGGCCGATATGGCTGTCGCGGTCCCGCACCGTCTCCAGCAGCTCTTCGAGCTTGCCGAGTTTGCCCGCAGCCCGGTGTTTCTGGAGCTTGCCGCCGTGCACATACACCACCCCGGCCGAATCATAGCCCCGGTACTCCAGGCGCTTCAAACCTTCCAAAAGAATGGGCAGCACATGCCGCTGCCCCACATACCCAACTATTCCACACATGGCAAAATCCTTGTTACGTCATATCAGGAACAAAACGTCCGGTTATATCCGCAGCATCCGGTCCAGGGCAAGTTTAGCATCCGCCGCCACATCGAGCGGCACCGTGATCTGATTAACAATCCGCCCTTGGGCCAGATTGTCGAGCACCCAGAGAAGGCTGGCCGGTCGGATGCGGTACATGGTCTCGCAAAGGCACGGAGACGGGGCAAGCAGATGGATCTCCCGATCCGGATACTGACTCTTGAGCCGGTTCACCAGATTGACCTCGGTACCGATAGCCCATTTGCTACCCGGCGAAGAGTCGGCCACCGCCTTGATAATCGCCTCGGTGGAGCCATACTGATCGGCCCGACTCATCACCTCGTTGCGGCACTCGGGATGCACGATGATTCGGATTCCCGGAACCCGCTCACGCCACTGGTCCAACAGGGCAGCGGTAAACTCCATGTGCACTGTGCAGTAGCCATTCCAGAGAATAACCTTGGCTTTGCGCAGCGCCTCCAGGGTGTTGCCGCCCAAGGGCATGCCGCGTTGCCAGAGCACCACCTCATCTTCGGGAATCCCCAAGGCGCTGGCAGAGTTGCGGCCCAGATGCTCGTCAGGAAAGAAAAAGACCTTGTCCCCCTGGGAGAGTGCCCAGGTCAGCACCCGCTCGGCGTTGGACGAGGTGCAGACCGAACCGCCCCGCGTCCCGACAAAGGCCTTGATCCGGGCCGAGGAGTTGACATAGGTCACGGGAATGACCCGGCCTGTATCCACACCGGTCAGCTCCTGCCAGGCCGAGGCCACCTCGTCGCTATCGGCCATGTCGGCCATGGGGCAACCGGCCCGGAGATCGGGAAGGATAACCACCTGGTCCGCAGAGGTCAGGATGTCGGCGGATTCGGCCATGAAATGCACGCCGCAAAAAACGATGTACTTCCGGTCCTTGGCCGCGGCGGCATTACGGGCAAGCTTGAGGGAATCCCCGGTCAGATCGGCGAACTGGAAGGTCGCCTCCTGCTGGTAGTGGTGCCCCAAAATCAAAAGATTGCCGCCCAGCTCTTTCTTGCGGGCGGCAATCCTTTGGCAGATTATTTCTTCTTTTTCTTGCAGGTATTCCGAGCCAAGCTCAACCTGCTGCAACACGGTCATCGGTCTGTCCTTCTCTCCCGAAAATTTTATGTACCGCGGATATACCAAGGCGCAAAGATCTCTTTTCCTGGTATCTTTGCGCCCTGTGTGCTACTCCGCGTTCGCTTGCTTATTTAGCCAGCTTTACCCAAGCCGCCGTCGGCCCTTTATCCCCTTCGCCCTCGCCAAAGCGAACCCCGTCGCCTTCGGCCAACTGGGCCATGGTCACGTCCTTGAGAGCGTTCTCGTGAAAATATACCTCCTGGCCGTCCGGGGTCATGAGAAACCCGTAGGACTCATAGGGGAACAGGCTCTTGATGGTGCCCATGGCCGGTCCGACAGCCCCAGCCTCTGGCTCCTTGCCGTTCTGCCGCCGCTTGCGCTGCATCTCCTTCAACTGGAGGCCCAAGGTGTCAAACGCCTCGACCAACAGAGGCCGCACCGCCTCGCCTTTTCTTTTCACAACCACGGTGTCATTGGGAACGGAAGCAACCAGGCGGACCTCATGGCCGCCCGTCTTATGCCCGGCGGTCTCCTCAATGGAGATGCGCAGATGGTGAACAAGCCCGGGATGATGGCGATCAAGGCGCCCCTTCTCCTCTTCGATTTTTTCCTGCCAAACCTTACGAATTTCCAGGTTCCGTCCTTCAACTTGTAGTTCCATGCAATTCCTCCATCACAAGTGATTAAATTGCCGCCCGCAGGGGCAGCCGACTGGAGAGCTTTCGATTGTATTCTACCACGATGCCAGGCGAAAAAACAGCTTCTCTTCGTGGGAGGTGCAAGAAAAAAACCGGGAAGGAAGAGGCGGGATTTGGCCCACGATCAGACCGGTTTTTCATGGGCAGAATGTTACGGTTAAAAGGCTAGCAAAAGAACATAGCAGGACAGCCGACCTGCTCGCCTTCGAGATTTTTGGGATTCGACAAAAAATAAATCCGACCCTGTTTTTTGCCTTATGTTCATTTAGTGCAATCACCCGTGATAATGTGGACCCCGGCCTTCTTCTGCCTAACGAAATCAAGGATATCTTTTCGGTTTAAATCCTTAGCTTGCGCCTCTATTAAATCAATATAGTCTTTTGCTTCACGATAACGGTCCATATATTTCTCATCACACTGAATCTCATGACGAAGATCTATATTTGAATAATTTGCCAAATAACGCTCCAAATAAGATTGCAATATTCTTTGCTTATCTGTTCTAAGATTATCTCCTTGATTAGGGGACTCATTCGGAGTGTTTTTTGTTTTTAATTCACGATTGCTATCTGCCACATCTGGTTGCTGAGTCATATGAGATTTTTTAAAACCGGAGACATTAGTTGCCTGCTGACCTACTTGCAGTCCATTAGAACTGGGGGCATTGCCAGAGTTAGCATTAACCTGAATATTTATGCCGTTACTGTTTCCCGGCTGACTCCCACCATGTTTTTCCTGCCTCGCTTGATTGAGTTGCAACTCAAGAGGCTTTACAAGCACATTCTCAGCGACAGCCCAGGTTATACCAGCGGTGGTTATGACAAGAGTTGCCGTCACTGAAAATCGTTTCCAAGACCACATAAAACCCCCTATATTCTTTGCATATCTAACAAAGCACACTACTTCTCCAAATACCCAAGACCCCAATCTCAATCCCCTGCAAACCGCCTACGTACCGCACCAATCCGCGCCAATGACCTCCGTACCCTCTCCTCGGAAATCTCCCCACCAACCACCTTACTTAATAGTTTATGTGCCGCAATAATCTTCGAATACTCATGGCAGATCAGCAGCATATCCGCCCCGGCCTTAAAAGCGACCAAGGCGGCATCCGCCACAGTGCCTTCATTCTCGATGGCCCCCATCTCCAGGTCGTCAGTAACCACCATCCCGTCATAGCCCAACTCGTCACGAAGCACTCCGCCCAAAATCTGCGGCGACAGGGTGGCTGGCAGATCGGGATCAAGCTGCGGATACACGGTGTGGGAAGTCATCACCCCGGCCACCCCCGCCCGTATCGCCTCGGCAAACGGCACCAGATCACACCCGCGCAGCTCTGCCAGCGAACGATCCACCACGGGCAGTACCTTATGGGGGTCCAGGGTTGCTCCGCCTAAGCCGGGAAAATGCTTGGCGCAGGCAGCCAAGCCGTTCTCCTGCATGGTCGCAATCACCAGCGCACCCAAGCGGGCCACCTGCTCCGGGGTTCCGCCCAGACTCCGTCGTTCCATGAACAACCCCAGCCCGGCCGGGCTCACATCCAGCACCGGGGCCAGGTTCATGTTGATCCCCACCGCCAGCAGCTCCTTGGCGCAGATCCGGGCATAATCGGTCAGCAGCTCCTCGGCCCGGTCGCTTTCCGCCAGCGCCCTGGCATCGGGAAATTTGGTGAAATGGGGGGATTTAAGCCGGGCCACGGTGCCGCCCTCCTGATCAATGGAGATCAGCGGCGCGCCCAGCCCGGCGGCGCGGCAGGCATCAGCCAGCCCGCGACAGAGGGTGCGGATCTGCTCCGGGCTCTCGGCGTTTCTCTTGAAGAGAATGAAATTATTGATCCCATACATATTAATGAGGTTGCGGGTGGAATCATCCAACTCCGTCCCAGGCAGGCCGACCATAAACAGGCCGCCCAATGCATTCTTCATGGTTTCCTCTCTGCTTTCACATTTGGGCATTTTCACTGATACTCCACCGGATCAACCCGCCCGGCCTCGGCAAACCCCTTGAGCCGCAACAGGCAGCTGTCGCAGGAGCCGCAGGCCCGGCCCTTTTGGTCCGGGTCATAACAGCTATGGGTCAGACCGTAATCCACCCCGAGTTCGAACCCCTTTTCGATGATCTCCCTCTTGGTCAGCTTGAGGAGCGGGGCATGGACCCGGAAACGGGTTTCCCCTTCCACTCCGGTCCTGGTGGCGAGATTGGCCATGCGCTCAAAGGCCTCGAGAAATTCCGGGCGGCAGTCGGGATAGCCGCTGTAATCCATGACATTGACCCCGAGGAACACATCGCCCGCGCCCAGCACCTCGGCCCAGGCCATGGCATAGGACAAAAAGATCGTGTTGCGGCCCGGCACATAGGTGATGGGGATGGAAGCGTTCATCTCCGCTTGACTGCGCCCCTTGGGCACTGCGGTATCCGTGGTCAGGGCCGAGCCGCCGATGGCGTCGAGATCAAGGCGAAGGATGAGATGCTTTGCGATCCCCCTCCGGGCTACATTGGCCTTGGCCCGCTCCAGCTCCACCTGCTGGCGCTGACCGTAGGCGAAACTGAGACAGCAACACTCATAGCCCTCGGCCATGGCCATGGCCAGGACCGTGGCCGAATCAAGCCCGCCACTCAAAAGCACCACGGCTTTTCGTTTTTCCTGCATCATATATCTCCCGTTGCCGCGCCATGCGGCAGTTTCTGTTCCCACTCCATTGTAAGGGTTGCCGCGAAGCAAGCTGAGAAAATTCGAGTATACATTATGTGACAAAGTCCCCCGCCCCCTGCGGGAGTGGGGGTGCTTGCCACAGGCGAGGCTCTCGGCAACTTCACCCTCCCCTCAATCCCCTCCCGTCGAGGGAGGGGAGGCAAGAAAAACCGGCAACTTCCGGACAATGGTGATCGCCTCCGGGCTCAAGGCCGCGCCATAGGCCAGCACCTCCACCCCCAGGGCCGCCACCTCCCGCAGAGCCTGCGCATAGCCCGGATCGATGTGACCGGCCGGAGAGAAATAATCCACATCCTCCCGCTGGACACAGAAAAAAACCACGGCCCGACAGCCGGTTTGGCGCAGGGTCAGCAGCTCGGCCAGATGCTTCGCGCCCCGGGTGGTCACGGCATCGGGAAACATGGCCGCCCTACCCAGGGCCAGGCTACAATTCTTCACCTCCAGATAGATCTTCTCCTCCCCGCGGGTAAGCAAAAAGTCCAACCGACTCTTATTCGACACCTTAATCTCAGGCCGGATCGTCTCGATCCCGGCCAGTTCCGCCACCACCCCGGCTTGAATAGCCTCGGAGACCAATCCATTGGTGCGGGCGGTGTTGATCCCCACCCAGGTCGTGCCCACCCGCACCATCTCCAGGGTATGAGGATATTTGCGCTTGGGGTTGTCCGCCAGGGAGATGAGCACCGGGCTGCCAGGCTCCTTGCAGCCCGACATGCTGCCGGAATTCGGGCAATGCACGGTGAGCAGGCGGCCATCGTCCATTTCCACGTCGGCAAGAAACCGCTTGTACCGCAAGATAAGCCTTCCCGACTGCAAGGTCTGTCCGAATTGCATTTTTTTCATCCGCTCCGATTGATGTCGGGTATAATTGCAGCAACTGCCCCTGTGACCACACACTCATGCAACCATTAACACAGCGCCCATAATGCCAGATATCCCAACAAAAAAAAAGGCTGTTGCCCTTCGCTACGATACATCCCGAGATGCCGCGCCCAAGCTTGTCGCCAAAGGAACGGGAGAAATTGCTGAAAAAATCATCGCCCTGGCCATGGAGCATGGCATCCCCATCCAGGAAGATGCCGATCTGGTCGAGATTTTGGCCAAGCTGGATCTGAATGCCGATATCCCCCCAGACACCTATCTGGTGGTGGCAGAAATCCTCGCCTTTATCTATCGGGCCAACACCAAGATGACCCCTTCATAGCAACCAAAATCCCATTTTCACCCCGCCCATCACCGCTAGGAAAAATATACCGGCCATCCCGCGAACGCATCCATTTTTTTGACGCCCGCCTCCCCGCCAAACCAGCTTGCAACAAGACACACATCCTCCTGTATTTATTAGCTTTACCACAGCACCATCGCCTCCGCCTCCACCTCAAAACAATCCCGGCACGCCTCTTGCAACAACAAAGCACAAACACATGAGAGGTATGCCATGTTCATCAACAACAGGCTCGGACTAATAGAAAGCGTTGAAACTCTGATCAACCAGGAACAACGGCTCAATCAGGTATCAAACAACCTGGCGAATGTAGATACGCCGGGGTTCAAGAAGGAAACCGTCACCTTCGACGAGATGCTCTATCAGGCCAACCGCTCCCGCCAGAGGGTCGGCAAAGGACTGCGTATCGACACAATCCACCAGCAGGGTGTTGTTCAAAAAACTGACGCCCCCTTTGATCTGGCCATTTCCGGAGATGGTTTTTTCAAAGTCGAAACACCGGCGGGCGTCCGCTATACCAGAGCGGGCAACTTCCAGCGCAACAACGAAGGTCTGTTGGTCACAGCCAATGGCTACCCCGTACTCGGCGAAGCCGGACCCGTCACCATCACCGGCGCCAAGGTCGATGTGGCCAGCGATGGTCGCCTCTATGTCGATGGCGTCCAGGTCAACCGCCTGACCGTGGTCACCGCTGACCCGAAAGCCCTGAAAAAAGAAGGCGAAAACCTTTTCCGCCTTGTAGATGGGGCCGCGGAAGAAGCCTCCCCTAATTCTCAGCTCATGCAAGGACATCTGGAAAAATCAAACGTCAACACCGTCACAGAAATGACGGAAATGATCGATCTGTACCGCGCCTATGAAGGGCAACAAAAAATGATCCAAGCCGTAGACTCCCTGGACACCCTTGCCGTGAGCAAGGTCGGCAGCCTGAACGGATAACCGCTAGCCGTCGTAACAAAAAATTGCGGCGCAAGGAGTCGGAACGGCTCCTAAACATCAACACAAGGGGACCAGCATGATCCGCGCATTATTCTCGGGACGCACCGGCATGACCGGCCAGCAGTTGCAGCTGGACACCATCGCCAACAACTTGGCCAACGTCAACACCGCCGGCTTCAAAAAAAGCCGGGCCCAGTTCGAGGATCTCTACTACCAGGAACTCCGGGCCATGGGCACCGAAACCGCCGATGGCGGCCGGGTACCTGCCGGTATCCAGGTCGGCCTCGGTGTCCGCCCCACCTCGGTGCAAAAAATCTTCACCCAGGGCAGCCTCACCGAAACGGGCAACGACCTGGATTTTGCCATTGAGGGGGCTGGCTTTTTCAAGGTGCTCCGCGACGGCCAAGATTACTTTACCCGGGCCGGCTCTTTCAGTCTTGACGCCAACGGCAATGTGGTCACCCAGAACGGCGACAGATTGCAGCCCGAATTTACCGTGCCTCAGGGGACAACCAAGATCGCCATCGATAACAATGGGCTGCTCACCGCCACGGATGCCCAGCAGCAGACTCTTGCCACAGTCCAGCTCACCCTGCACAGCTTCATCAATCCCGGCGGCCTGCGCAGTTACGGAGCCAATCTTTTCCAAGAAGCCCTTGCCTCCGGCGCTCCAACCGAGGCCAACCCAGGCAAGGATGGCCTCGGCACCATCCAGCAGCGTTTCATCGAGGTCTCCAACGTGGATGTCACCGAGGAACTGGTCAACATGATCATCACCCAGCGGGCCTACGAGGTAAACTCCAAGACAGTCACCACCGCAGACAAACTGCTGGAAATAGCGAACACCCTGGTCCGCTAAAAGGAATATCTGAGATGCTACTGCGACTGTCGCGCCTGTTCATGGTTGCTGTGCTGTGCTGTCTTGCCTGTCCTTCTCCCGGACAAACGGCGGAAAAGATTGCACCCCCGGACCTTGCCGCGTTGGAAAACATCTTCAGCGAGGTTGTGCTCCAGAATTCCCCCTGGCCCAAGGAGGATCTCAAGATCACCAATTTCAGCGTCCGCCCCCTGGCCATGTCCCTGCCAGTGGGCGGTTTTGACTACCGGATCATCCAAAAACCGAATGACTCCCGCCCCGGCAAGAAAAATGTCAGCGCCGCCATCCTGAAAGATGGGAAGGAGCAGGGCCAGGTGAATATGAGCGGCGACCTGAGGCTTTTCGGCATGGTGGTCAACGCGACAAAACGGTTGAACCGCAACGAGATCATCGGCAACGAGGACGTCACTCAAAGGCGGCAGGACATCTCCATGCTGGATGCCGGACTCATCCAAGACCCCAAACAGGCGATCGGGCAAAAGCTCAAAGTCTCACTGCCGGCCGGGGCCATCCTCTATGCCCAGTCCATTGACGCCCCTCCCCTGGTAAACCGGGGCGAGCGGGTGACCATCATGGCGAAATCGCAGGCAATCCAGATAACCGCACCCGGCGAGGCCAGAAATTCCGGGGCGCTCGGCGAGATGATCCGGGTCAAAAACCTCACCAGCCGCCGCGAAATCCAGGCCCGGGTTCTGAGCCCCGGCGTCGTGGAAACCGAATTCTAAGGAAATATACTTCATCCAGCAAAGGAGAAGATTATGCGCACGATACTTCACGCCACCACCGTCATCCTGCTGCTCGCCGGACTTTCCGGCTGCGCCGGCACAGGCAGCCAGTCGGCCCTGCCGGAGCGTTACACCCTTCCCGCCCCGCCCAAGGCCGCGCAAGCCCAGGCGGAGGGGACGATTTATGCCGCCAGCACCAGCGGTCTTGACCTCTACGCCGACAGCCGGGCAAAAAGGGTCGGCGATATCGTCCTGGTCCGCATCGTGGAAACCTCCAAGGCCAACAAGGAAGCCAACACCAAAACCCAGAGGACTTCCACCGCAACCGGTGGCATTGGCGCCCTCTTCGGCTTTGAGACCTGGCTGGCGGACAACAACCATCGCTTTACCCCTTCGCTCACCGAGCTGAATGCCAGCCTGACCAACGATTTCGAGGGCAAGGCCAAGACCGACCGAAAAAGCAACGTGACCGCCACCATCTCCGCCAGAGTCATCGACATCACCACCGACGGCAACCTGAACATCCGCGGCTACCAAGAGGTGAAGGTCAACGACGAAACCCAGCACATCATTCTTTCCGGCATCATCCGCCCGCAGGATGTGGCCCAGGACAACTCGGTCCTCTCGACCCATGTTGCCGACGCCCGGATCGAATACAGTGGCCAGGGGGCACTCGGCGACAAACAGCGGCCGGGCTGGTTTGCCAGGGCTCTGGACAGCGTTTGGCCGTTTTAAGGATGACAGTGAGCAGTGCTAGGAAAAATATTCCTTTCTCTCCCGAGGTGAGTTCATGAAAAAAAGAATATTCCCTTTAAAAATGGCACATTACAACACTTGCCTCTCCCGTGGCACACTGCTTGCTAAGATATCAAGATACAGGCTCCGGAGAAGAGGCGCCGAGGACAGCTCCATGCAAACAACAACTGTAGCCAAAAACAACCCTGAGCAGACCATCCGACCCACCACTCTGCTCTTTGTCGGTGCGCTGCTGCTCGGACTTCTCGCAAACGTCGGACTTGCCCATGCCGTCCGCCTCAAAGACCTGGCCACGGTGAAAGGCGTACGCAACAACCAACTGGTGGGCTACGGCATTGTAGTCGGCCTCAACGGCACGGGCGACGGCAACAAGGCCGCCTTTACCGGCCAGGGCCTCACCAATATGCTCAACAATCTCGGGGTCAAGGTGGACCCGGACGCCACCAAGGTGAAGAATATCGCCAGTGTCATGGTAACCGCCACCCTGCCGCCATTTTTCAAGGCGGGACAAACCATCGACGTGACCCTTTCTTCAGTGGGCGACGCCACTTCCTTACAGGGCGGCACCCTGCTGGTCACCCCGCTCAAAGGTCTGGATAACAACGTCTATGCCATGGCCCAGGGAGCGATCAGTACCGGCGGCGATCCCACAGCCCGCGGCCCGGCCAAGCAGGCAAATCACCTGACCGTGGCCCGGATTACCAACGGCGCCTCGGTGGAGCGGGAAGTGCCAATGAGCTTTGCCAACAAGGAGAGCATCACCATCAGCCTGGCCTCGCCGGATTTCACCACCATCTCCCTGATGAAAACCGCCATTGACACCTATCTGGGCGGCAAATATGCCACGGCCAAGGACGCCGCCTCGGTGGATGTCGCCGTCCCGGCAAAATACAAGGCCCAGGAAGTTGCCCTGCTGGCGGCCCTGGAAAATATCGAGATCAACCCGGAGCATAAGGCCAGAGTAGTGCTGAACGAACGAACCGGCACGGTGGTCATGGGCGACAATGTCACCCTCAACCAGTTTGCCCTTTCCCACGGCAACCTGAGCCTACAGGTCAAGCCTCCGCCCCAGCCCGGCTCTTCTGCGGCCAATGCTCCGGTTGACACGGTCAAGGTCGGCCAGAAGGTGGTAACCCTGCAACCGGGCGTGACCTTAGGCGAGGTGGTGCGGGCCTTGAACTCGGTGGGAGTCGCCCCCCGCGAACTCATCGCCATCTTCCAGGCCATCAAGGCCGCAGGCGCCCTACAGGCGGATTTGGAGATAATTTAGCAAGTCAGAAATTATTTTCTGGCAGGAAATAATTTCGTTAACGCACTTACCCCGTTTATCGGGATTAGGAAACGGCCATGGATATTATCAGCGAAGCAACAACCGGACTCAAGGGAAACACCAATTCGACCGATACGGTCAAGAAGGGGAAACTCCGCGAGGCCTGTGCCGGATTTGAGGCTCTGATGCTCAAGCAGATTCTAACCCTGGCCCACCAGAGCGTTCCCAAAGGCGGCCTGATTGATGGCGGCTATGGCGAGGAAATGTTCCAGTCCATCCACGACGACCAGATAGCCCAGAAAATGGCGGGCAGCAAAGGTCTCGGCTTTGGCGAAATGCTCTACCGGCAGCTGTCCCAAGCCCATGTCCCACCGAGTTCAACGAGCAAGGAGAAATAGGCCATGCAACACTCAAAGACCACAGGGCACCGCTCCCTGCCCGCCAAATTCTTCGAGGCTCTGGACCAAGAAATCCTTCTTTCCCAGGACATGCTCGCCATCTTGAGCGAAGAACAAAAAGCCCTGGTGGCCATGGACATGCAGGCCCTCATCCGCTTGAGCGGCAAGAAAGAAAACAGGCTGAGCCGCATCCAGGTCCTGGACTCCCTGCTCGCCAACCTGGCCGCAGAGTTCAACCCGGAAGCAACCGGCAAACCGGCAAGACTTGCCGCCCTCATTCCCCTGCTCAACCCGGAAGAAGGGAACAAACTCGGCCAATCGGAAAAAGCTGGCAGGGCTGCGGGAAGACATCCTCAGCCGCAACCAGATCAACAGGCATTTTGCCGAGGATGTAAAAACATATCTGAACGACGCCATATTGCTCATCACCAGCGGGATAGCGGACCGACCCATGTACGGCCTCACCGGCCTCAGCAGGAAGTCTTCCTTGAACCAACCTTCCTTGATCAGCAGGGAGGTCTAGGCCATGGCCGGCATCTCCCATGTACTGAGCATCGCCAAGGAGGCGCTCCTCACCCACCAGCTTTCGATCCAGGTGGCATCGAACAATATCGCCAACGTTGACACCCCCGGCTACACCAGACAATCGCTGCAACTGGAAGCCAACAATGCGACCCCCATCAGCGCCGGCATGCTGGGCGGCGGCGTGACGGGCACAAAAATCCTGAGGAACTACGACCAGTTCATGGTGCAACGCCTTGCCAACCAGGAATCAAGCCTGGGCAGCCTCCAGGCGCAGCAGGACTCCATGAAACTGGTGGAAACCGTATTCAATGAAGCGCCGGGCCTTGCCATCAACGACCTGATGAGCAAATTCTGGGGCAGTTGGCAAGGCTTGGCCGACAACCCAGACGTACCTGCGACCAGACAGGCTGTGATCCAGTCCTCCCAGCTGATCGTTGATCAGCTGCATTCCATGGCCAGTCAAATGGTCCAGGCCAAATTCGATATCAGCACCAGTCTTGACACGGCTGTCGGCGACGTCAACTCCATCACCAGCCAGATCGCCGATCTCAACGTACAGATTTCCGGGGCGGAATCTTCGGCAGGCCAAGCCAACGACTTACGCGACAAAAGAGACACCCTAGTCCAGAATCTTTCCAGCCTGCTTGACGTCACCTATTTCGAGGATAAAAACGGCGGATACACTGTTCTCATGGCCGACGGCCACACCCTGGTGGACGGCAATCAAACCTCAAAGGTGGACTGGGCAAACAACAAACTCCTTTGGATAAGCAAAGACAACAAAGGCGCCGAAACCAGCCAACCCATTGGTGCTGGAGCGGAACTAGGCGGCAAAATCGGAGGCTGGCTCGAGGTCCGCGGTAATCTGGCCGAAGGCGACCCAAACAATTTCCTTGGCCGCCTGGACGCATTTGCCAACTCCCTGATCCGCGAGATCAACCAACAACATTCCCAGGGGGTTGGCCTAACCGTGTTCGGCGATTCTCTGACCGGTTCGGAACAGGTAGAAAATGTGGCGCGATTGACAACTCCTGTAGACGCTTCCACTGCGAACATGGCCATCCCGGCGGGCACCATCACCATCAATGACCGGCCTGTCGGCGAGATTATTGGCGGCGTAGCGGTAAAGGGTCTGGCCATGACCAAGGCAGCCAATGCCGTGACCGCCATCAACGCAGCGGAGGCCGGGGTCGAAGCACGATTGACAACACTGACGGCAGGCACAGCAGTGACAGATCCCGGTGTTGCCAATATCGGTAAGACCATCTCCTTTGATATCAACGGCGTCACGGTCAGCTACCCTGTAGTGGCTGGCGATGTGGGGGCAGGAAATGTTGCCACCTTTGCCGGCCATCTGGTCGGCGCCATCACCAGCGCCCTGAACACCTATAATGCGTTGCCCACCACCGCCAATCCCATCACCATCGAAGCCGTAGTCGGGGATGGAACCAATGGCGGAGCGGCGAACTCCATTGTTCTGAAAAATACCAACCCCGGCGATGAGTCAAATATCGTTATTGACAACCTGACCTCCTCCGTGGCCGGCCTTGCAGCATCCACCGGTCTCACCGCAGGCACCTACAACGCCGATGCCAGCCACAACACCGGAGAGATCACTCTATTTTCCACCAGTACCATCACTGTTGATGCCGGCCCCAATGACTATACCCTAGCACAACTCGGCATGGGCGGCGGCAATCAGGCCACCACCTTTTATGATGGCGGCACCGTGGATAACACTTCCACCAACCCGCTCACTACCATCACTTTCAATCTCAACGGAAAACCGATTACGGTGAATGCTCTTGCCAACCAGTCAGCCACCCAACTAGTGGCTGCGGTCCAAGCAGGAATCAATGCCGCTCCAGCCCCACCTCCGGCCATCACGGTGAGCCTCGTCAACGGCAAAATCCATTTTGAGAACAACGCGTCCGGCGACAACACCCCCATCGTGGTGGACAGCTTCACCACCACGATGGGCAACGGTGCCATCTTCGGCTTCGGAAATTTCACCGCTCAGGTAGGCAAGGTAGCTGGCGACACGGTTGCCAACGATGGAAAATTCACCTTCACCTATGAAGATGGCCCCGAAGGTCCCTTGCTCTCCGGATATAAATACTTTAACCAACTGAGCACGGACAAAGGCAGTTTCGATATCTGGATCTACAACAAGGACGACGGCACACTGGCCATGCCCAAGCCCGTCACCATTTCCCTGGACCGGGCTTACAGCCTGAATGACGTCACCAACATCATCAATAAAACGGTTGCCGCGGCCACCAACAGCAGCGGCTGGGTAACGGCCTCAAACTCCGACAACAGCCTGCGTCTCACCCCGGACGCCACCCACCAGTTCGCCTTTGCCAACGACACCTCAAACTTTCTCCAGGTTGCCGGACTCAACACCTTTTTCTCCGGCAACAGCGCGGCAAGTATCGGTCTGAACAGTATGATTACGAGTAACCTCAACAATCTGGCAGCAGCCACCGTTAACTCACTGGGGGAAATATATAGCGGAGACAACACCAACTCCCTCAAGATCACGAACGCCCAGCACGATGAGTATGTTACCTTCACCGGCGGTACCCAGAATACTTTAGATGGCTTTTACAATACCCTGGTCGGCCAGGTTGCCAACACCTCACGCACCGTCAGCCAATCCTACGATTCCACGGTGCTGGTCAACAAACAGGTGAGCGAAATGCGCGATTCGGTCTCCGGCGTTTCCCTGGATGAAGAGATGGCGAATCTGATCAAATACCAGCACGCCTACACCGCCGCCGCCCGTCTCATCACCATGTCGGACGAGATGCTTAAGACCCTGCTTGATGCGGTGTAAAAGGAGGAACCCATGCGAATCACCATGCAGTCCATCCACAACAATATCCTGACGAATCTCAACCAGCTCACCACGGATATGAACCGGGTCAACAACCAGATCTCCTCGGGAAAGCAGATGTCCACAATCTCCGATGATCCGGTCAACCTGGTGACAGCCCTTGGGCTCAGGAGCAGTCTCACCCAAATCACCTCGTACCAGGACAATCTCAAGTTCGGCGACAAGACCATCACCGCTGCGGAAAACTCTCTCACCCAGATGAAGGAGCTCGCCTCCCGGGCCAAGGTACTGGCCATCCAACTGGCCAATGCCTCCGTGACTCCGGAAAACAGATTGAGTGCTGCGGAAGAAGTGCAACACCTTTTCGAGTCGGCAATCACTCTGGGCAACACCTCGGTCAACGGCAAGTACACCTTTGGCGGCTTCCGCACCACCGGCTACACCAAGACCGAGCCCGCCCCCTTTGTTCAAGATGCCAGGGACGGATACTTTGTCAGCGGCGGCCGCATGCCAGACAGCAGCACCACCCGGTTAACCAGCACGGTCCCCACTGGCGCGGCGGTCGATATTGCTGCGACAAACCTGCTGATCAACGGGGTGGATGTGGCAAATATTGCTGGCACAATCGATATCACCAACGCCGGGGTCAACGGCCTGAACATGGACGGCGTCTTCAACGCCGCCAGCGCCATCAACAATCAGAAGGTCATCTCCCAGACCGGAGTCAGCGACACCCTTGCCTCGCCTTACGCAGGTGTGGCGGCAACCGGCACGGGCACCGCCTCCCGGGTGGCCTTTTACCTCAATAGTGACCTAATCGATGTGACCACCGTCGCGGGGGATAACGCCAGTACCGTGGCCGACAAAATGGTCACTGCCATCAATCTCGCCAGCTCCACGATCACCGCCAGCAAAGGCACCGGCGCCAACGGCGGGGAGGCCAATGCCATCATCCTCCGCTCGAATGACGGTTCGGCCATGACCATCACCGGCCTCAACGCTACGGAAAAGACCATCACCGGCCTTTCCGACAATAAAGCCACTGAGGGGGTAACCGCCAAGCTGACCACCCTCTCCGCAGGCGCAGCAGCAACTGTCCCTGGCGGCGCCCCAGGCACCACCACCAACGCCTTCTTTTACCTCAATGGGGTGCCGGTCAACGTGAGCATAGACGACAACCTCACCACCACCGCCGCCGCCAATGCCACTGTGGCTGCCATCAACAGCATAAGTGATCGTACCGGAGTCACTGCGGCGCGAGGCACCGGCGCCAACGGCGGGATAGCGGATTCCGTGGTGTTACACAACACCCTGGCCGGAAACGACTCAAACATCATTATTACCGGATATGCGGTGGCCGGAGCCTCCACAACCGGCCTTGGCAACATCAACCAAGCGATTGGCAACAACAACAATACAGGCACACTTTCTCTCTCATCCACCTCTGCATTTGAAATCACCACCAGCACAGCGAACGACACCGTCCTCAACCTTCTCGGTCTGGGAGGCGGGCTCCAGGGCTTTGCCGACAACGCCGGCGATGGGACTCTACTCTACGGTTCCCGTCTAGGCTCCGGAGATCTTGACATCAACGGCACGGCTATCACCACCGTAGCCGACGGCATCTCCGACGTCTACCAAGACATCTCGGCCACGGCCAAGGCCGCAGCCATCAACAACGCCACCAGCCAGACCGGCGTTTCCGCCACCGTGGCCCCCACCAGCATCACTGCGGTTGCCGCAGTGGCCAGCGGCACCGAGACGAGCAAACTCGTCGCCACCCCACAGAACATCGGCATCCTCGCCGGCGATCTTGCCATCAACGGCGTTGCCCTGGGCGCCATTGCCGCCGGCGCCGTCACCAATGGCCTCAATATGGGCATGGCGGATAATACCAAACAGGCCATCAATGCCGCCAGCGGCTCCACCGGGGTGACCGCCTCCCTCACCACCCTGTACTCCAGCGGCGTGAAGGCCGACCATACCGCCCTCGGTTCTTCGGCGGCGAGCTTCACCATCAATGGCGTGACTGTCAGCGTCAATGCCTCGGGGCTGACAGACAACGCCGTGGCCTCACAAGTGATGAGCGCCATCAACGCAGTGAGCAAGCAGACAGGAGTGATGGCCACCACCGGCACCGGCACCAATGGCGGCATTACCGATTCTCTCGTCCTTTACAATTCCCTAACCGGCGACGAAAGCCCCATCGTGGTGGCAGGGTTGAGCGCGACTGAAATAGCGCGCACCGGCCTCTCCAATGTCAACCAAGCTGCCGATGCCACACACAACACCGGCAGCGTTTCCTTTTCCTCGGCAACGGCCTTTCAGCTCTCGAGTCCTACCCACCCTCTCGATGATTCCATCCTTGACGGCCTTAATCTGGGCGGCGGGGAAACCAACACCGGCATCACCGGAGATATCGCAGCGGACGGCACCCTCGAATATGGCTCCACCCCGATCTACCTGAAAAGCGGAGACCTCACCATCAACGGAATAGATATATTTTCACACGCAACGGCCATAACCTCTGGAGATAGCAGCAATACCCTGATCAACGCCATCAACGCAAAAACGGACCAAACCGGGATCAAGGCTGGGAGAAACAATATCGGGCAGATTATTCTCTCTGCCATGGACGGACGCAACCTTCATATCCAGACCAGTGCCCTTGGCGAAAAAGTCACTCAGCTCAACGGTGGCACCGCCCCCCAAGACCAGGTTTACTTCGGCGAGCTCCGCCTGTGGGGCGGCAAGGAATTCTTCATGAACAGCAACACCACCACGGTGGGAGCGGTTACAAATTACGAAACCGGCTTTAACGCTCTTGGACTTGCCGGAGGAGCCCCTGTCACCGGACAAACGGGAGACACCGCCGATGACGGCAAAATCTTCGTCAACAAGATCGAATACGAAAATGGCTATGTCCGTTACGCCGGAGACCGAAAAAATGATTTCGCAGTCAAGGTCGGCCAGCAAAGCACGATAGACGTGGGCAAAAACGGCCAGTCCGCTGTCATGGATACCGGCATTTTCACTATCCTCAAAAGTCTCCAGGATGCCTTGCGAGGACAAAATTATACAACGCTTGACGGCGCGGCCAAGGCTCTCGACGCCAGCGCTTTCATGAACAGCGGCAAAACAGGACTTACACTTGAGAACGAATTACAAAATGGCTCATTCACCATTGCGGTGAGCAACCACGACACCAGCCCGGCCACAACAAGTTCGGTGCCCATCAATATTGACACCGCCAAGGATTCCCTGTCAGACATCGCCAGCCGCATCAATGGGGTGCCCGGCATCTCCGCGTCTTGGTCGGCAGACGGACATCTCCAGATCAGCAGCAATGACCCGGAACGCTACACCTTTGCTCTCTCCGGCGACACCAGCAATTTCCTGCGGGTCACAGGCTGCGAAACGGACAACGCCCAAGTCAGCAATATCAGCAAGTCCATTGCCGGGCTGGATGACCTCATGCAGAATCTGACTACCCAGGTCTCCGATTTTGGCGCCCGGGCGAACCGGATCATTGTCCAACAGCAGATTTATTCAAACCTTGAGCTGTCCACCAAGACAAATCTCTCGGAAAAGGAAGACACCGATATTACAAAGGCCTTGCTGGAACTCAAAGGCAAAGAAACAGCCTACCAAGCGGCCTTGTCGGCCGCCGCCAAAACCATGCAGCTGAGCCTGGTAGACTTTCTCAAGTAGGCATTGTTTTCTCTTCGTAAAAAAAGGAGAATACGTTCAGGGAAGAGCGTATCAGTCATCAATAACGCCAGGGAGGGCGAACACCATGCTCATACTTACCAGAAAACCAGGCGAAGCCATTGCCATTGGCGATGGCATAAAGATTCGGGTTCTTGAGATAAAGGGCGGACAGGTGAAGATCGGGGTCGAGGCCCCAACCGAGATCATGGTCCACCGCGAAGAAATCTACCTCCGCATCCTGGAAGAAAACACTAGAGCTGCAGCGGAGGCTCCTGCGGATCTTTCTTCCCTTGCTTCTGTTTTTGGCGGAGACAAGGCCCGGACCAAACCGCCGCTGAAAGGCGGCAAATAAAAAAGATACGAACAAGCGAAAATTCAGGCGGGGACACCAGATGGGAACAACCGCACGCCGTCACACTGCTCTTCAGCCACGAAGGAGAAAAGGATAATGCTCGCCATGACCACAACAACCTGCACGGAAAAACATGGGGAAATCACGGTGTCCACCAGCCGTTTTGGCCAACTGTCAGTGAACCCGGAGAAGATCATCAGCATGACCTCCCCTTTTCTGGGCTTCCCTGATTCAAAACGGTTCATCGTCAAGCCGCACGGAGAAGAATCACCGTTTCTCTGGCTCCAGTCCCTGGATGACCCAAAGCTCGCCTTTGTGGCTATTCAGGCCGCCCTCCTGATCCCGCAATACCAGCCGGAAATCTCCAGCCTGACCCGGCAGGAACTGCAAGGCTCGCCGGAACAACCCCTGGAAATCCTGCTCATCCTGACCATCCCCAAGGAGAACACCGAAGGGATGACGGCCAACCTCCTCGGCCCGGTGGCGCTCAACCCCCAGACGCGTCTAGCCAAACAGGTATTGCAGGATCCCATGCGATACGATGCCTGCTGGCCCGTTTTCACCACGGATTCGGCGGAATAATTGGGCAACGGCAAGGGACAAAAATGCGAGAAAAAGCCGGAAATACTGAGGCGCTTGCAAAAACTATCACCCCGGCAAAAGCCGGGGTTCAGAAAGGTCCTACTTTGGGGAAAGACGAAGAAGAGAAAGGAATGAAGAACGGCTGGGCGTTACTCCACCAAGGTCTCGGAGAGCAGGCTGCCCATCATTTTATCGGCAAGCCGGGAAGGATCAACCTGATATTCGCCGCGGGCGATTTCGTCCTTGAGGGCCTGAACCCTGTCCGCACGAACTTCCGGCGTCTGCTCAAGAATATCCCGAACCTTCTGCACGTCCAGGGAACCAACAGACAGCACCACACGATCCGTTGGCAGGGCGGTGCTGTCAGCCTTAGCAGCGGCAGAGCCTTCAGTTTTCTTAACCTGAACCTTCTCTGTTTTAATCGGAGGGAAAATACCTGTTAGTTTCATGACCAGATCCTTGTTTCTCTGCAGTTTATTTGCAGCCGTTCGTAGAAATTGAAGCGCCGGGAAGACCATGCCCCCCATGCACCTACACCTTTGTAATTATCATATCGGCCTTTTGATTACAAACTTAAAATAAAAAAACCATCCCTCGAAAAACCACCGTAATTCAACCGGAAACCAAGCATCTACCTCCCGATTCTCGACCTCGTTTCCCTCGACAAGACACACTTCCGACCACATACGTTGCGCAACAGGACACGGGACAATGTTGCCAAACCACCATGCGGCTGGTAGTATCTTGCCCCATGATCCAGCAAGAACCTGTGTACCTCATCGACGCCAGCGCCTATATCTACCGGGCCTACCATGCCATCGCTCCGCTCACCAACAAGAATGGCCTGCCCACCCATGCGGTGTATGGGTTCACCAACATCCTGCTCCGGGTCCTGCGGGAGAAGGCGCCCAGGTTTATCGGCATCGCCTTTGATGTGCGGGGCCCCAACTTCCGCCATGAAATGTACCAGGCCTACAAAGCAAATCGTCCGTCCATGCCCGACGACCTTGCCTGCCAGATCCCTTACATTAAAGAGATCGTCGCCGCCCACAATTTCGCCTGCCTGGAGCGCCAAGGCTATGAGGCCGATGACCTGTTGGCCTCTGCGGCCAAAAAGCTCGCAGCCCAAGGGCACCCGGTAATCCTGGTCTCCGGGGACAAAGACCTGCTCCAGCTGGTTTCGGAGACCATCACCGTCTGGGACCCCATGCGGGACGTGTTCATGAACCCCGCCGCAGTGCAGAAAAAATACAATATCCCGCCGCAACAGCTCCTGGATTTTTTCGCCCTGATGGGCGACAGCTCGGATAACGTGCCCGGCGTGGCTGGTATCGGCCCAAAAACCGCAGAAAAACTGATCAATGAATACGGTTCGCTGGAGGGCCTCTATCAAAATATCGAAACCCTCTCCCAGGCAAAGCTCAAAGAAAAACTTCTGGCCAGTCGAGAGAACGCCTTTCTCTCCCGCCAGCTCATCGCCCTCAAGGAAGATCTGGCCACCCCAGAACTCCAAGAATACGCAATCCCTGAGCCCAACGAGGAAAAACTTCAGGAACTCTACACCTTTCTCGATTTCAGCCGCCTGCTCAAGGCCCCGACCTCTAAGGCCGTTGCCCTTGAGACCAAGGGCTTCCAGCTGATCAGCACGGAGGACCAGCTCCAGAAGGTCTGCCAACAGATGGCCACCGCCCCCTTGCTGGTGCTGGACACGGAAACCACCTCCCTTGACCCGCTGGTGGCCAAGCTAGTGGGCATCTCCCTCTGCACCACAGCCGAGGAGGCCTATTACCTACCCATTGACCATCGGGATAGTGACGGAGGCCTCGTGGCCAATCAGCTGCCCCTGTCCCTGGTCCAAAAAAGCCTGACCCTGCTTTTTTCCGACCCCGACCTGCCCAAGCTCGGCCACAATCTCAAATTCGATCTGCCCATCCTGGAAAACCACGGTCTCCGGCTGTCCGGCCCCCTCTGGGACACCATGATCGCCTCGTACCTCCTTGACCCCTCCCGCCGGTCGCAAAAGCTCGACGACCTGTGCCTGGATATGCTCGGCAAACGGTTGACCAGCTTCGGCGAAGTCACCGACAACGACAAGCGGTCGGACAGCTTTGCCTATGTTGCCCCGGAGGCGGCCAAGGACTATTCCTGCGAGGATGTGATCGGGGCCTTCCTGCTCTGGCAACAGTTCCGGCCACAGCTCGAAAAGCTTGGCCTCTGGGAGCTTTTCTCCGACCTGGAGATGGCGCTGGTCCCCATTCTGGTCCAGATGGAGCGGACCGGCATCACCGTGGACCAGGCCCAGTTGCAGCACCTGTCCGAGGATTTCGGCCTCCAGCTGGCTGAGCTGGAAAAGGCCATCTATGCCCTGGCCGGGGAGGAGTTCAACATCAATTCCACCCGCCAGCTCGGCGAGATCCTCTTTGCCAAGCTGGGACTGCCCCAGGGCCGCAAAACCAAAACCGGCTATTCCACCGATGTCAAAGTACTGGAAAGTCTGGCCCGGCAGCACGATCTGCCTGCGGCGATCCTGGCCCACCGGACCTTGAGCAAGCTCAAGAACACCTATGTGGACAAACTGCCGGAGCTCATTCACCCCAAAACCGGGCGGGTTCACACCTCGTTCAACCAGACCGTCACCGCCACCGGCCGCTTGAGCAGCAGCAACCCCAACCTGCAAAATATCCCGATCCGCACCCCCGAGGGCCAGAAAATCCGGGCCGCTTTCGTGGCCGCGCCAGGCCAGCTCTTTCTCTCTGCCGACTATTCACAGATCGACCTGCGGGTCATGGCCCATTATGCTAAAGATCCGGCTCTGCTCACCGCCTTCCGCACGGGCCAGGACGTGCACAACCAGACCGCGGCCGAGATCTTCCGGGTCAATGCCGCCTTTATCTCCCCGGAGATGCGGCGGGTGGCCAAGACCATCAATTTCGGCATTATTTACGGGATAAGCGCCTTTGGCCTGGCCGCCCAACTCAACCTGAGCCGCAAGGAAGCCGCCACCTTCATCGAGCGCTACTTCGCCCACTATGCCGGGGTGAAGCGCTTCATGGAAGAGATCGTCGAAAAAGCGCGACAGGACGGCTTTGTCACCACCCTGCTCAATCGGCGCCGCCTGTTGCCCGATATCAACAGCAGCAATAAGGTCAGCCGCGAATTTGCCGAGCGCACCGCGATCAACACCCCCATCCAGGGCACAGCCGCCGACATTATCAAACTAGCCACCATCGCTGCCACCCGGCGGCTCAGCGAACAGGGCCTGGGCGCAAAACTCCTGCTCCAGATCCATGACGAGCTGGTCTTTGAGGTTCCGGCTGCGGAAATCGAGGCGACCAAGGGTGTGGTCAAGGAGGCCATGGAAGGGGTGATGCAGCTTGATGTCCCTCTGGTGGTGAACACGGTGGTGGGGGAAAATCTGGCCAAGGTGTAGGGCCAAGGCCCCATGCCACCCACTCTGCTTAAATCGGTTGACGGTCTGCACGAAAAAAATTAGGATAACGTCCTGAATTTTTAACAAAACGCATTCGCATTAATACAACTATCCAGATTCGAAACCGGAAAGGATCGTAAACAACAAAACGTAACTGTTCAGCAGTGCCGCAGATGCGCGGAAGAGGTCTGCGAAGTGTGCTATTGCACATGAGCAGGCCGCTGACAAAGCAGATGTGGTGCTGCGGGACAGTTACCATCATCAGGTGACACATGCTCGACTTTATGCGCCGCAAGGCCCAATCGACCTATATCCAGGCCACCATCCTCGTCGTTGTTCTGGTTTTTGTCTTCTGGGGGGTTGGGAAAAGCCAGAAAGGCGGCCCCGACGCCATTGCCACGGTCAACGGCCACAGCATTTCCTCGCAACAGTACCAACGGGCCTATAACCAGACCATCAGCCGATACCAGGAGCAGTTCGGCGGCACCCTACCCTCGGGGCTTCTTGAAGCCTTGAACCTGAAGGCGCAGGTGTTGAACCAGATGATCCAGGAGCAGGTTATGCAGCAGGGCGCCAAGGAAGCCGGCCTGATCGTGGGCAGCGACGAGGTGCGCAAGGTTATCCAAAATATGGACGCCTTCCGGGAGGAAGGGATCTTCAAGCTCGACCGCTACAAAAAGCTGCTGGCCTCCTCACGGATGACCACAGCTGATTTTGAAAATAATGTGCGCACCGACCTCCTCCACACCAAGATCCTCACCCATCTTTCCCGGTTTGCCCGGATATCCGACAGCGAGCTCAAAGACCGGTTCGCCTTTGACAACGATCAGCTCAAGCTCGAGTATGTCGCCTTCAGCGCGGATAGTTTCCGGAGCTCAGGCCCGGTTGCCGATGAGGCGCTGACTGTTTTCTTCGAAGGCCGTAAGTCCGCCTACCTGACCGAACCCCAGGTCAAGCTCAGATACATCACCTTTCTTAATGCACAGGCCATGGCCGCCACCCAGGTAAGCGATCAGGAGGTCGAGCAGTACTATAAAATGAACCCAGACAAATTTTCCGCCCCAGAGCTTCGCCAGGCCAGGCACATCCTGCTGAGGTCGGATGCCAAGGAGAGCGCCGAGCTGCAAGCTGCCAAACGCAAAAAACTGGAGGCCATCCTGGCGCTGGCCAAGGCGGGTAAGGATTTCGGCCAACTGGCCAAGGAAAACTCCGAGGATGCAAGCGGAAAAAACGGCGGTGACCTGGGCTTTTTCAGCAAGGGACAGATGGTCCCGCCCTTTGCCGAGGCAGCCTTTAGCCTCAAGGAAGGAGAGGTCAGCCCAATCGTGGAAACCCAATTCGGCCTCCACCTGATCAAGCTTGAGAAAATCAGGCCGGCAAACGTGACCACCTTAGCTGCAGCCCGGGAACAGATCATCGCTGAACTCAAAGCCCAACGCGGCAAGGATCTTACTTTCCAGTTGGCAAACCAGGCCTACGAGGGGATTATCCAAGCCGGTAGCCTGGATAAGTATGCAACCAACGCAGCGACTCCGGTGCAGACCACCGATTACTTTACCCAAGCCACCCCTCCCTCGGCGCTGGCGGGCCAGCCCGCCCTGCTCAAAACCATCTTTAGCTTGAAAAAAGGCGAACTGAGCTCGCTGCTTGAGATCAAAGGCGGCTACGCCATCTTGTTCCTTGACGAGGTGAAGGAGCCCCAGGTTCCGCCGTTGGCGGAGGTTCGCGCCAAGGTGGAAAAGGATTTCCTTGACGATCAGGCCCAGGCCAAGGCCAAGGATGCGGCCGTGGTCCTGTTGGCCCAGGCAAAAAAAGAAGGCTCCCTTGCCGCCGAGGCGGAAAAGGTAAAGGGCAAGGTGCTTGAGACTGCCTTTTTCACAAGAAGCCAGCAGGCGACCAGCGGCTTGCCCGCCCCTGTTGCCGCACAGGGCCTGAAACTCAGCGCCGCCTCACCCTATGGCAAAGAAATCGGCGAGAACGGCAGCACTTTCTATGTACTCCATTTCAAGGAAGACAAACCGGCTAGCGAAGAAGCATTTGCCAGCCAGAAAGAAGCGCTCCGCAAAATGCTGACCCAGGAAAAACAGATGCAGGTCATGGGCTCCTGGCTCGCATACCTGCAAAGCCAGGCCAAGATCACCACCGACAAGAAATTCACGGAATAGATCAACCAAATCCTCTGGCGTTATAGCAGTTAAAACCCCATTGGCACGCAGCCGAGCACCGGAGAGGCTGCCGAAAAGGGGATTTGCACTGTTTGAGGCGAAGCCGAGTTTGCAAAGCCCCGGCAGCATCGAGGAGCACAGGGAATCCCGCCTTCGGCGGGACAAGGGACACAGGGTGCCCTTTCTTTGGTTCGTTTCTTTGGGCAAGCAAAGAAATGAACAGAAAAACGAAACGTATTCTTCTGGCTGCTGAGATTACTTGATAATCAGCAAATTATGTACTGCGGCCCGGCCCCCAGAGCGGATCATCCCCAAAGCGCTCCATCCACCAATCTTCCCCCTCAAGGGGCTGATCCTCCCCAGGCACCAGGGGAATTTTGCACCTTTTCCCGTATTCCAACAAAATCTGACACGCCTCAGTAAGCCGGTGCATCTCCAACTTCGACCCCTCCGCCCGATCTTCCCTGTGCTGGGCAAGATCGGGATGGTGCTTTTTGGAGAGGCGGCGGTAGGCCTTTTTTATCTCCGCCAAGGTCGCCTGATCCGGCAGGCCCAAGAGATTCTTGGCCACCACGATTTTTTTCCATTCATCGTTGGTCATGCGCGTCCTGCCCCGGCGTGTCTTTTCTCCAGCTCTTTTCCTCGTGCTGCATGAGCCGTACGATGTTGTCCCAATGCTTAACCCAGATCAACACCCCGATCCCAAAAGCCAGCACGGAGTTGCTCAACGAACCGGTCAGCAACCAGACCAATCCCGGCATCATCATGGCCGCGGTGAGCGAGCCAAGGGACACATAGCCCCAGTTGTAGACCACCCCGACAAAAATCAGTAGGTCGATAACCGCGACCACCGGCGCAAGATAGAGAAAAATGCCCAGCGCCGTTGCCACGCCTTTGCCGCCCCGAAATCTCAGATACAGCGGATAGAGATGTCCAAGAAAAGCCGCGCCGCCGCAGAGCGCCACCCAGAGTTCCCGCCGACTGCCGTTTTCGAGTAACCAAGTTGCGACCAACATCGGCAAAATAGCCTTGAGCGCATCACAGACCAGGGTAAGCCCCCCGAGCTTTTTGCCGACCAGCCGGGCGACATTGGTGGCGCCGATGTTGCCGCTGCCCGCAGCGCGCACGTCAACGCCTGCCACTTTCCCCAAGACCAGGCCAAAGGGTATTGAGCCGATGAGATACGAGCCGAGAACCAAGAGATATTCCATGCCACCTCTGCCATAGTATAAAGGATGAAAAAAGATGCCTATGCGCCCGTAACTCTAAACTGCAAGGCAACATTTTTCATGCTTATTTTTTTGTTTTCCGCCGCCAGCACTCAGCTTTCGGCTGTCCGCCGTGCCCTAAAAAAGAAAAAATCAACGCGGACAAAAAATATCTTTCTTCTTGATTTAAGTCAACGCCCGGAAGGATAATTATCGCTATAGTCTCCTTAACAAACGCACCAATACGGGTTACACCAACCTTTACATCACAACAAAGGAGAATCGCCATGTTTTGCAACCAATGTGAACAAACCGCCAAGGGAACCGGATGCACCGCCATCGGAGTCTGCGGAAAAACCGCGCCCCTGGCTGGCCTCGAAGACCTGCTGACCCATGCTGTCCAAGGGTTGTCCCTGGTGGCCACCGCCGGCCGCAAGGTTGGGGTTGCGGACAACGCTGTGGACCGCTTCACCTGCGAGGCGATCTTTTCCTGTCTCACCAATGTGGATTTTGACCCCAGCCGCTTTGAGGTCCTGATCCGCAAGACCGTCGAGCTGCGCGAGTCTTTGCAGAAAAGAGTCCTAGCCGCAGGCGGCAAGGTTGAGTCCACCATCCCGGCAGCCACCTTTACCCCGGCCGACTCCCTTGCCGGTCTGGAAGCCCAGGGCGCGGCTCTGAACTTCATCAACACCCTGGATGCCAACCCGGATCTGCAATCCTTAAAGCAGATCACCATGTACGGCTTGCGCGGCCTAGCCGCATATACCGACCACGCCGCCATCCTCGGCAAGGAAGACGACACGGTTTACGCCTACATCCATGAGGCCATGGCCGAACTGACCCGCAAGGATCTCGGTCTTGACCAGTTGGTGGGCTTGGCTCTCAAATGCGGCGAGGTGAACCTCAAGGCCATGGAGCTGCTCGATGCGGGCAACACCGGCACCTACGGCCATCCGGTCCCCACCCCGGTACCGCTGGGGCATATCCCCGGCAAGTGTATCCTGGTCACCGGCCATGACCTCAAGGATCTGGCCATGCTCCTGGAGCAGACCAAGGGCAAGGGGATCAACATCTACACCCATGGCGAGATGCTGCCCACCCACGGCTACCCGGAGCTGAAGAAGCACAGCCATTTTTACGGCCACTTCGGCACGGCCTGGCAGAATCAGCATAAGGAAATGCCTGAATTTCCGGGGGCCATTCTTTTCACCACCAACTGCATCCAGAAGCCCCTTGATTCCTACAAAGCCAATGTTTTCACCACCGGCCTGGTCGGTTGGCCCGAAGTGGCGCATATCGGCGAGAACAAGGATTTCAGCCCGGTGATCAACCGAGCCCTGGCTCTGCCCGGTTTCACCGATACCCTGGACAAGGATTCGGTCCTGGTGGGATTTGCCAGAAACACCGTTCTGGGCGTGGCCGACAAGGTCATCGCCGCGGTAAAATCCAAGGCCATCCGCCACTTCTTCCTGGTGGGCGGCTGTGACGGCGCCAAGCCCGGGCGCAACTACTATACCGAGCTGGTGGAACAGATTCCGACGGACTGCATGGTCCTGACCCTGGCCTGCGGCAAGTTCCGTTTTTTCGACAAAAAACTGGGCGACATCGGCGGCATCCCCCGTCTGCTCGATGTGGGCCAGTGCAACGATGCCTACTCGGCCATCCAGATCGCCGTGGCCCTTGCCGGGGCCTTTGAGTGCGGAGTCAACGACCTGCCGCTCTCCCTGGTGCTTTCCTGGTACGAGCAGAAGGCGGTGGTCATCCTGCTGACCCTGCTGAACCTGGGCATCAAGAACATCCGGCTCGGACCCAGCCTGCCCGCCTTCATCACCCCCAACGTGCTGGATGTGCTGGTGCAGAACTTCGCCATCCAGCCGGTCACCACCCCAGCCGAGGACTTGAAAGCCATTCTCGGATAAAAAAATAAGCTGCCAGCGACCAGCCCAGAGTGAGGGCTGATCGCTGGCAGATCGAACAGAAAAAAGGAACAACGACCATGCAATGCCCCGGCCAAGACAGCCGCTATTGGGACGCCAATGCCGTATTCGAGGCAACCTGCCCGAAATGCGGGAGCAGCGTCGAATTCTTCAAAGACGACTCCAGCCGCAAATGCGGCACGTGCGGGGCCAAGATGCTCAACCCCAACAACGACTTCGGCTGCGCTTCGTACTGCCCCTATGCCGCGCAGTGCCTGGGCTCCCTGCCTCCGGAGTTGCTGGCCAAGAAACAGGAAGTGCTCAAGGAACGGGTGGCTGTGGAGATGAAGCGCTACTTTGGCGATGACTTCCGCCGCATCGGCCACGCCAGCCGAGTGGCCCGCCACGCCATGAATATCGCCGCCAAGGAAAAGTGCAACCCGGCGGTGGTGGAGATCACCGCCTATCTCCACGACATCGGCATCAAGGAGGGTGAACGCAAGCACAACAGCTCGTCGCCCAAATACCAACATATCGAAGGGCCACCGGTGGCCAGGGATATCCTCACCGCTCTCGGCGCGCCGCAACCGCTCATCGACGAGGTCTGCGACATCATCGGCCACCACCATGTGCCGAGGCCCGAGGAAACCATGAACTTCAAGGTGCTCTATGACGCGGACCTGATCACCAACCTGGAAGAAAAACAAAAGGATGCGCCCACTCCGCCGGACCATCTGCAAAAGATCATCGACCGCTCCTTCCTCACCAAGACAGGAGCCGCCCTGGCAGCCAAAGTGCTGCTCAAGGGATAATGGAGAGAGCCATGAAAATAATGCGCAAGATTATTGAGATAGACGAGAACCTCTGCAACGGCTGTGGCGAGTGCATTATCAACTGCGCGGAAGGCGCCCTCCAGATCGTGGACGGCAAGGCCAGAATGCTTGCGGAAAAATATTGCGACGGCCTGGGCGCCTGCCTGGGCCATTGCCCCACCGGAGCCCTGCGCATCATCGAGCGGGAGGCGGAGGATTTTGACGAAGAGGCGGTGGAAGAGCTGCTCAGCCATCGAGAGACGGCACAGGCTCACCCGGCCCCGCCTGCCCAACTGGCTTGCGGCTGCCCCTCGGCCAAATTGCAGACCTTCGCCCCCACTACCCCCTGCCAATCGGCCAATACCCCGATTCAGCTCGGATCCACCACCGGCTCGGCACTGAGCCACTGGCCGGTACAGATCCGGTTGGTGCCGCCCAGCGCGCCCTTTCTCAAAGGCGCCGACCTCCTGATCGCGGCCGACTGCGTGCCCGTGGCCTATCCGGACTTTCACCGCGATCTCCTGAGCGGCAAGGTGGTCATGCTGGGCTGCCCGAAGTTTGACGAGGTGGAAAGCACCATCCAGAAGTTCGCGGAAATCTTTGCCGCGGCCGGAATCAAGAGCATCACCATGGCCATCATGGAGGTGCCCTGCTGCAGCAACATGCGCCATATTGTTTCCCAGGCCCTTTCCCGCTCCGGCCAGAACATCCCTGTGCAGGAGGTAGTGATCTCCGCCCGGGGTGAGCGCCTTCGCCAGGGGCCCATGCCCTCCTGACCCCGGAAGCCACCGGGCCGATATTTCCCCTTTTGTTTCCCTGAAAAAGCGGGTAAAAAGACTCTGTTTCGGTAATATGTTACGTTCGTGCCGGTGGCAACCATTTATCTAGGAGAAGTCCATGCAGATCATGAAATCCCTGGCGGCGAAAGCCCGCCTTCTCACCATCACCCTTGCCCTCTTCGGCCTGATGGCCGGTGCTGCCCAAGCGGCCACCAAGATGCCGGCCTTTACCCTCCCTTCGGTGAAGGATGGGGCCGCAGTCAAGTCCAGCGGCTACCAGGGCCAGGCGATGCTGATCAATTTCTTCGCCACCTGGTGTCCTCCCTGCCGCAAGGAAATCCCTGACTTCATCAAGCTCCAGAAGGAGTACGGGCCGAAGGGCTTCACCGTGATCGGCATCTCCACCGACCAAGGTGGAGCATCCCTGGTTGACAAATTCGCCCAGAAAATGGAGATCAACTATCCCGTTCTGCTGAGCGATTCGGAAACCCCCACGGCCTTCGGCGGCATCCTCGGCATCCCCACCTCGTTTCTGGTGAACAAGGAAGGCAATGTGGTCAAGCGCTACGACGGCTATGTCGACCACCAGACCCTGGTAAACGACCTCAACGCCATCCTCAAATAACAGGAGCAACTTTCCGGTTGACATCCTGTGCTCCTGTCGTATATTTACTGAACGGTGATTCATTATTTCCTGTTTTGGATAACAGGATATTCCCAAATAATACTTTAGGAGGAGATGAAGATGAGCAAGAAGATGATTTCTTTGGCAATGGCAGTTGCATTCGTAGCAGGCACCGCAGCGGTATCTTTTGCTGCTGACTGCAAAGTAACCGCAGTTGAGGGCACCAAGGTAACCGTAGATTGCGCCGGTAAGATGGAGACCGTAGAGGGTGCAGCCAAGGTTGGCGACAAGGTTACCGTAAAAGACGGCAAGATCGCTCCCAAGAAGAAGGCTGTTGAGGGCTGCTAATTCCCTTGCCAGACCGAAGTTTTGGTCAGCAAAAGCCCGGCCTTTGGCCGGGCTTTTTTTATTGAGGCACATCGCACCCCATCAGTATTTACTTTTCCTCAACCCTTTCGTATAGTGCCAGACCATGAACCTCATTGAAGCAATCATATTCGGCATCCTCCAGGGAGTTACAGAATTCCTGCCCGTCTCCAGTTCCGCGCACTTGGCGCTGACCCATTATTTTCTCGGCACCCAGGAATCCGATCTGGCCTTTGACGTGGCCCTGCATCTTGGCACCCTGCTGGCAATCCTCGCCTATTTCCGGGATGATTTCTGGCAGATGGGCAAGGCCGTCCTTGGCCTTCACCCAGAGCCCTCGGAAACACAACGGTTGCGCAAGATGGCCCTTTTTATCACCATTGCCACCATCCCAGGAGCCTTGGCCGGTCTCGTACTGGGAAAAGCCGCAGAAGACTATTTCCGCCACCCGGCCATGGTGGCGACGGCGCTGGCCGTGGCCGGGCTGCTTCTCCTCCTTGCCGACCGCGCAGGAAAACGCACCCGCAATTTTGAAAAAATAACCCTGATTGACGCCCTGCTCATCGGCCTTTCCCAGGCCTGCGCCATCATCCCTGGCGTGTCACGGAGCGGCAGCACCATCACCTGCGGCCTGGCCATGGGCCTCACCCGCCAGGCGGCAATCCGTTTCTCCTTTCTGCTTTCCGCCCCCATCATCTTCGGGGCAGGGGTGCATGAAATACCCAAAATCATCAAAAACGGCATGCTGGAGGGACAAACCATCCTTTATGTCTCCGGTTTTCTTGCCGCCGCCATCTCCGGCTACCTGTTCATTTCCTTCATCATGCAATACATCCGGGCCAGGAGCTTTGCCATTTTCGCCTACTACCGCTTCCTGCTCGCGGCCCTGGTCTTTATCGCCCTTTTTCTGCAACGATGAACCGCACCGGCATTTTTCGCCGCCCTGGAGACCATGATGGACCCTACGCAGCTTCCTGAAAAACAGTATGCCCGGCTCCGGGAGATTCGAAAAAAATACAAGGTGGACTTCGAGCCGTTGCGCCTGCGCGGCAAGGAAATCCAGTTGCTGCAAGTCACTGACCTGGAGCCGCTCCTGGGCGGCAAAGATCCCTTCGAGAACGTGGAAGACTTTCCCTTCTGGGTAAAACTCTGGGAAGCAGCCATGGTCCTGGCGGACCTCATGCTCACCACCCCGCCGAGCAAAGAGGGGCAAACCCTGCTCGAACTCGGCGCCGGCCTTGGCGCACCAGGCCTTGCCGCCGCCCTTGCCGGCTACCGGGTGACCCTGACCGATTACGAACCCCACATCCTTGATTTTCAACGGGTCAGCGCTGCGGCCACCGCGCTCAAAGGGGTGGAATGCCGGATGCTCGACTGGCTGAAGCCGCCCACCCTGCCGCGCTTCGACACCCTCATCGGCGCGGAAATCCTCTTTCGGGAAGAGTTTTTCGCCCCGCTTTTGAACATCTTCCGCTCACTGCTGGCAGACCAGGGCGTCATCTACCTGGCCCACGATGCCCGCCGTCAAAGCCTGCCCAAGTTTCTCCGGTTGGCGGAAAAGGAATACGAGATCGCGACCAACGCCCGCAAGATGCGCAGCGACGACAAGGATCTGACCATCATCGTCAACCGGCTCACCCGCCGGGCTTAAGAAACTCGCGATGCGCTATCAGGATATCGACTGGGACACCATGTGGCTCGAATCCAGAGCCCACAAGTCCTGGAAAAAGAAGAAAAGCAGCGACTGGGATCAGCGGGCCGCCGGGTTTGCCGAGCGCAACCTCGACTCGCCCTTTGTCGCGCAATTCATGGCCCATCTCCAGACCGAACCGGACTGGACCGTTCTCGATGTAGGCTGCGGCCCCGGTACCCTGGCCATCCCCTTGGCCGGCCAGGTACGCCAGGTAACGGCCCTGGACTATTCCGCCGCCATGCTTGGGGAGTTGGACAAGCGGGCCAAGATCGCAGGGTTGCAGAACATCACCACCGTCCAGGCCTCCTGGACCGATGACTGGCAGGCATTGAAAATTCCCCGCCATGAGGTGGCCATTGCCTCCCGCTCCCTGTCTGTGGACGATCTGAAAGGGGCGTTGCGTAAGCTGAACGCCTGGGCCAGCAAGGCCGTCTATGTGGTGGACCGGGTCGGGGCCGGGCCTTTTGATCCGGATCTCTTTGCCGCCATTGGCCGCGATTTCGCGCCTGGCCCGGATTATATCTTCACGCTCAACATCCTCTACACCCTTGGCATCCAAGCCCGGGTGGATTTTATCAGCCTGGACAGCAGAAGAACTTACACCTCGCGGGAAGAAGCCCTGCAATCGTACCGCTGGATGGTGGATGATCTTACCGCCGTGGAAGAAGAGCGGCTGGCTGCCTATGTGGACGCACGCCTGAACCAAACCGTCAATGGCTCCTGGCAGTTAGCCAGGCAGACCCCGCCCCGCTGGGCTCTCATCTGGTGGCGCACAGACGGTTGATTTGCATATTCCTGTCAACCCCGCTATAATCCGAGACTTTTCAGGGGCAGCACCTGGCCGCTCCTGTGGCAAAAACGAGAACACCCCAAACCACTCATAACCATGCCAACCTCATTTCAATACGACGTCATCGTGATCGGCGCGGGCCATGCCGGCTGCGAAGCCGCTTTAGCCGCCGCCCGCATGGGCTGCCGCACCGCAGTGCTGGTGGTCAACGTGGACACCATCGGCGCCATGAGCTGCAACCCGGCCATCGGCGGCTTGGCCAAGGGGCATCTGGTCAAGGAGATCGACGCACTCGGCGGGGAGATGGCAAAAAACATCGACGCCACCGGCATCCAGTTCCGCCGCCTCAACACGCGCAAAGGCCCGGCGGTCTGGTCTTCCCGGGCCCAGGCCGACCGGCTCCTCTACCGGCTGCGGATGAAGTCGGTGCTGGAGCAACAGGCAAATCTCCATATCCGGCAAGGCATTGCCGACCGGTTGCTCATAAAAGACGGGGCAATCGCCGGGGTGGTCACTTCTCTTGAAGAAGAGATCACCGCCCGAGCCGTGGTTATCGTCACCGGCACCTTCTTAAACGGCCTGATCCATATTGGCCTGAAAAATTTTCCCGCCGGTCGCCTAGGCGACGTGCCCTCGCTTTCACTGCCCCTGCACCTCAAAGAGCTGGGCTTTGCCATGGGGCGGATGAAGACCGGAACCACCCCGCGTCTGGACTCCACCACCATCAATTACACGGACCTCGAAGCCCAATACAGCGACGAGCCGCCCAACCTCTTTTCCTTCAGCAACCGGGGCAAGCAGCCGGTGCTGCCGCAGCGGCCCTGCCATGTCACCTACACCAACCCCACCACCCATGCCATCATCCGGGCGGGCACCGACCGCTCTCCCATGTACACCGGGATCATCGAAGGGGTTGGGGCCAGGTATTGCCCCTCGGTGGAAGACAAGGTGATGCGCTTTCCGGAAAAGGAGCGCCACCAGGTCTTTCTGGAACCCGAAGGCCTGGACACGGTGGAGATCTACCCCAACGGCCTGCCCACCAGCCTGCCCATGGATGTGCAGACCGCCATGCTCCGCAGCATCAAGGGGCTGGAGAATGTCGCCATCATCCGGCCCGGCTATGCCATTGAATACGATTATGTCGATCCGCTGGAGCTGCACCCATCCCTTGAAACAAAGCGGCTGAAAGGCCTGTTCCTGGCCGGGCAGATCAACGGCACCTCCGGCTACGAAGAGGCCGCAGCCCAAGGGCTGATCGCCGGGATCAACGCAGTCAAGTACGTGCGCGAGGAGGAGCCGCTGATCCTGGACCGCTCCCAGGCCTACACCGGGGTGCTGATCGACGATCTAGTCACCAAGGGCACCAAGGAGCCGTACCGACTCTTCACCTCCAGGGCGGAATACCGGCTGCTGTTGCGGGAAGACAATGCCGACCTGCGGCTGGGGGAGATTGGCCGCGACTTGGGGTTGGTGACGGACGAGACCTACAGATTGTTTGTTGCCAAAAGACAGGCCATCGAAGAAACCATTGCCCTGTTCAACGCCACCACGATCCGGCCCAAGCAGGAAATAAACGACCGCCTGGTGGCCATGGGCAGCGCCACCCTCAAAACCGTGGTGAGCGCCGCCGACCTTTTGCGCAGGCCGGAAATGGATCTTGACACCGTGGCTCAGCTTATTGGCATCACCTTGCCGCGGCCCGAGGAAGAGGTCACGCGTGAAGTCGAGCTGGCCATCAAATACCAGGGCTACATCGAACGACAAAGCGAGCAGGTGGACCGCTTCCGCCGCATGGAGTCAGTGCTCCTGCCGGGGGATCTCCCCTACCAGAGCATGTCCGGCCTTTCCCGCGAGGTGGTGGAAAAGCTCACCAAGATCCAGCCCCGAACTCTAGGCCAAGCAGCGAGAATCTCCGGGATCACCCCGGCGGCCATCTCCATCCTTCAGGTATATCTCAAGAAAGAAAACCTCCTTTAAAACCAGCCCCCCGACGGGGGGTTAGCTCCTCACTCCCTGGACGCACCGTTCTTTGTCGGCAGGCTTTCTTGACCCTTCCTGTCGGTAGTTCTGGCAACGCCAAAATCCGTTTGTTTTTTTCTATCTTCGTGTGATAGCCTTAACAATGATGATGTGCCGTTTTTTATTTGCTCTTGTCCACGGAGACAAGTTGTGATTTTTCCTTTTTCTCATAAACGCCTTAGAGGGAAAACATGTTGCAACTCACAAAAAACTCCTGGACCATCGTCATCTGTCTCAGCGCGCTCACAATCCCATCCCTTTCTCAAGCAAAACTGGCAGATGAATACTCCGTGGAACAGATGCTGGGGATGGAGCTTAAAGATCTGGCCGACCTCAAGGTAACGGTCGCCTCGACCGGGCCGGAATCTATCATCGAGACCCCGGCCATTGTCTCCCGCTACGACATGGAAACCTTGAGCGCCATGGGACTGCGAACCCTAAAGGACGCCCTCTCCTTTATCCCCGGCGTTGTGCTGCAGGACCACCTGGTCGGACAAACCATTGTCATGATGCGGGGCGTCTATGAAGGGTTCAACCAGAAGGTACTTTTCCTGGTGGACGGGGTTCCCTACTTCATGCCTTCCCACTCGGAAATTCCCCTCTCTGGGATTCCCATTGAATCGATCAGCCACATCGAGGTCATCCGCGGACCCGGCGCCGTATTTTACGGGACCAACGCCACTGCCGGGGTTATTAACGTGGTCACGAAAAAAGACACCAACAACAGCCGCCTCTCCGCTTCCTACGGTTCCAACGACAAGCTCAACGGTGGCGGCATCATCAACCACACCTTCAATGAAGATACCGGCCTCTCTCTTGCCTTTGAGTCCCAATCGGACAATGGCTATGATGCCCGCTACCCGGCATATCCAGGCTACCCTGGTGGTACGATCAATAAAGCCGAAGAAATGGATTCTGTCCTGGCCAAGCTCCGCTACAAAAAAGCCAATCTGCTGGCCCAGGCCTTTCAATCCTCGGCCAATGGCCTGGGAAGCCCACGGCAGATCAACAACGTCAACACCCTCGATTATACCGGCTATCTCCTCCATGCCGATTACGGCGACACCACCGGCAATACCGACTGGAAGCTGTTTACCGACTACAACAACTTCTATCTGAAATACACCGTCCTCGATCGATTCGGCAGCAACATTCCGGGCGGTTACCGCTTTGCCGACGATGGGGAGCAAAACTTCCGCTGGCGTTCTGGCACTTCGGCAAATTACCACTGGAGCAAAGCCCTCTCTATCTTTGCCGGGGTGGAATACGAAGAGCGCCATACCGGAGCATACCAGGTCTACAATGCCGTAACCGATGCAACGACAGCCGTGCTCATGCCGGAATTCGGCCTTTCGGAGTGGTCATTTTACAGCCAGATCGACTATACCCTCGGGGAAAAATGGCGTTTTCTCCTCGGTGGCAGATTCACCGACAACAGCATCACCGGCACAGACTCCGTGCCGAGGCTTGGGGCGGTTTACAAGATCGATGACGAACAATCCCTCAAGCTCTTGTACTCTGTGGGCTTTAACACCCCAAGCTTCACCCAGCTCAAAGCCGACAATTTGCCCGAGGTGCAAGGAAACACCGGGTTAACCCCGGAAAAAATCAAAACCGTGGACCTGGCCTATTCCTATTCCAAGGGCAACAACCTGTTCGTGGCCAATATTTTTTATCTCAAAGCGCAAAATTTCATCGTCAGCGACCGCTCCACCGGCACCATCCATTTCTACAACGCCTCGGATTTCGACCGGTACGGGGCAGAGCTTGATTACCAGGGAGTCCTTGCCAGACAATGGACACTCTTTGCCAATCTCGCTTACCATGCCCAAGGCAACAGCACCGACGAAACCGACACCACCGCCATCTATGCCCCGAAAATGACAACCGCCCTGGGATTGAGCTATAATTTCCTCCCCAGACAGAGCATCGGCGCCTCCATGCGAACGATCAGCCACAGAGCGGCATCCGCCTCTTTGGCCCAGCTCAATCTCGATTATCAGTACAAACTTGACCGACTTACCCTCTTCGCCACCCTGCGCAATGTCCTGGACGAAGAGATCCTCAGCCCGAACATCGGGGAGTACAATCCTCGAGAGATTCCGGGCGGAGATGGCATAAATTTCCTTGTCGGCGCCAAATATACCTTCTGAAAACCACTGCCGACATGAAATCAATTGCCAACACACCACCAGATATCATCCCGACCCCGAATCTTTCCGCAGCAGACCTCCTGCCGCTAGTTTCTTGGGTGATCCCATGAAACTAAAAATGCGCTCCGCCCTTCTGAAAATCTCCCACACTCTCCTCAGGAGCACCATCTTGCTGTTCCTGAGTCTGTTCTTGATCTGCAAGACGACGGCCTATGCCGAAGACCAGACCTCAGAATACAAGGTTAAGGCGGTATACCTCTATAACTTCACCAAATTTGTTTCGTGGCCGGACACCACGCTTCCGGGCAACACGCAAACCATCAATATCTGCGTTTTAGGCAAGAACCCCTTTGGCTCGCTCCTTGAGCCCATAACCCACATGAAAACCCAGGACAGAACCATCACGATTGAGTACATCGAAGACATCCGTGCCCTGGAGAAAAAAAGCTGCCAGATTCTTTTCATTTCAGCATCAGAACAGGGTGTCGCAACGGAACTTCTCAGGAAGACCGCCCAAATGCCTATCCTCACGGTCAGCGACCTGGATGGCTTTGCCCAACATGACGGGATAATCGCCTTTGTTGTCAAAGAGGGCAAGATTCGCCTGGAGATCAATCTCCGGGCCGCCCGAAAGGCCGGCCTGACCATAAGCGCAAAACTTCTGGAAATTGCCACCGTTATCCAATGAAGAAAAACGTATTTACAAATCTCTCCATCAGAAAAAAATTGCCGCTGATTGTGGTGGCTACCTGCCTGTCGGCTTTGCTCCTGGCCGGCATCGCGTTTCTGGCCAACCAGCGGCGGGACACCCGTGCGGCGTTGGTGGAACATGCCTCAACCATTGCCAAGGTCATTGCCAGCCGAAGCACCGCCGCCATAATCTTTGACGACAAGAAAACTGCCGCAGAAAATCTCGCGGTCCTCTCGCTGCTGCCCCAGGTTGACGAGGCCGGAATTTTTCTTACAGATAGCTCTTTATTTGCATCCTATATCAAGCAAGGGCACCATGAGCATTGGCCCCAACAAATTTCGCTAACCTATTCTTACACCTTCAATACTGATGGCTTTGGACTATATGAGCCCATCAACCTCGACGGCAAACAGCTGGGCATGGTGTATATCCAAACAAACCTTGCGCAGTATAACCATAAGCTTCTTGAGCAATCCAGCATCGCCGTCCTCATCACCATCATCACTCTGTTTATGGCCTTTCTCCTCTCCCGCAGAGCACTGAAAAACATCTCCCAGCCCATTGCCGAACTGGCTGCCCTGACCCGGCATGTCGCAGAAAGAAACGACTATACTGTCCGAGCGCCTGCCCAATCATCCCAGGACGAAATTGGGTGCCTGGTGGATGACTTTAACAACATGCTGGTGCAGATCGAAAAAAGGGATTTTGCTCTGCAGGAAAGCAAAAATCGCTTTCGAACCCTGCTTGACCAGGCAGGCGACGCCTTTTTTCTCCATGACTCTGATGGCAGGTTTATTGAGGTCAATGAACGGGCCTGCGATTCCCTTGGATACACCCGAGAAGAACTCCTCCGCATGAGCGTTTTTGATATCGATGCGGATACCCTGAAGGAATCGCCCAAAGAGACCGTCTGGGACACCTTGGTCCCGGGACATCCACAGACCCTCTATGGAACCCACCTCCGCAAGGACGGCACAACCTTTCCGGTTGAGGTGCGCATCGTTCTCGTGGAGGAGGGAAATAAGCGCTATATGCAGGGGTTGGCCCGAGATATTTCAGACCGTCAGCAGGCTGAGACAGAAAAGGAAAAGCTGGAGACCCAACTCCGGCAGGGGCAAAAGATGGAAGCCATCGGCACCCTGGCAGGTGGGATCGCCCATGATTTCAACAACTTACTGAGCCCCATCATTGGCTACTCCGAATTGATCCTTCTGGAGCGGATCGCCAACAGTACGGTAACAAAACAGATTCAGGAAATTCTTACCGCAGCCAACCGGGCCAAAGAACTTGTCAAACAGATTCTCACCTTCAGCAGACGCTCCGAACATAAACTGGCGCCGCTGATGGTGCAACCGGTCATCAAAGAAGCGTTACAGCTGCTGCGCAGTTCTATCCCCTCAAGCATTGAAATACAACAGAACATCAACCCGGAGGGCGGGGCGGTCCTTGCCGATCCGGTCCAGATTCATCAGATCATCATGAACCTCTGCACCAACGCCTATCAGGCCATAACGAGCCAGTCGGGCATCATCAGCGTCTCTCTTACCCCGGTCATACTGGCACAGGCGGATATCGCCTCCAAGGTTGGCTTACAGCCAGGCCATTATCTCAAACTGGTTGTCGAAGATAGCGGCGAGGGCATAGACCCAGAAAGCTTGAAAAGGATTTTTGAACCCTATTTTACTACCAAGGAAAAAGGGAAGGGAACAGGCCTGGGCCTTGCGGTTGTGCATGGGATTGTAAAAAATTACGGGGGGGAAATTAACGTTTACAGCGAACCTGGCAAGGGAACGCGCTTCAATATTTACCTGCCTGTGGTCAGCAAGGAAACACCCCAAGAAAAAGAAAGCCTCGAAAAACCGCTGCAAACCGGGACAGAAAAACTGCTCCTGGTGGATGACGAAGCGCAGATCACCCAACTCGGACAGATTTTCCTCGAAACCTTGGGGTATCAGGTGACTTCCTGCAACGATCCGGCTGAGGCGCTCAGCCTGTTCAGCAACGAACCGAACCGTTTCGATCTCGTTATTACGGACATGACCATGCCGAAAATGACCGGCGCACTGCTTTCACAGAAATTATTAACCGTGCGAAAAGACCTGCCGATAATCATGTGCACCGGTTTCAGTGAGACAATGGACGAAGAGACGGCAAAACAATTTGGAATTCGCGCCTTTTTGATGAAACCGGTTTCCAGCCACGATCTGGCGGCGGCTATCCGCGCTGTTTTGGATACCAAATAAAATAGTATCGCCCAGGACATCACACCCAACCATCAAACCGGCCACGCACTTTCACACGAAACAGCCAGATATATCACCCTTTGGCTTTTCTCATTCGTTCTCCATGCCGTGCCCATATCTTCGGAAAATCAAAACGAAAAAGTAACGAGCCGAGTCGGGATCAACCGTGCAGCACATAGCGGACAAAGAAGAAAAGAATCTCCCGCCGAAAGAAAAGATAGAGCAGAGCCGCAATGGCCAAGAATGGCCCATAGGGAATGACGGTTTTACCGCCCTTGCGCTGTTCGACCATAGCCCAGACGCCTGCCACCACCCCCATCACCGAACTGCCGAACACCACAAAGGGTAGGGACTGCCAGCCCAGGAAAGCGCCGATCATGGCCAGCAGCTTGATGTCGCCGCCGCCCATGCCTTCCCGCTTGGTGAGCAGGTAATAGACCAGGGCAACCAGATAAAAGCTCCCCCCTCCGAAGAGAACCCCCAACCCGGCGTCCTGCCAGGTGACGAAGGGATTGACAAAGGAGAGGGTAAACCCGAGGACAACGCCGGGCAGGCTGATCACATCGGGAATGATCTGGTGCTGAAGGTCGATGAAGATCACCGCAATGAGGGCCGCGCAGAAGACAAAATAGATGGGCAAGAGCAGGGTAAGGCCAAAGTGGAGATACAGGGCCAGGGACAAAAGCGCCATGGCCGCCTCGACCAGGGGATAGCGCCAGGAGATCCGCGCCCCGCACTGCCGACACCTGCCGCACAACAGGAGAAAACTCACCAGGGGGATGTTGTCGTACCAGGCAATATCCTTTTTGCAGGCCAGGCAATGGGAGGCAGGAAAAACCACGGAACCGCCTTCCTCGGGCAGCCGGACGATGACCACGTTGAGAAAGCTGCCGACCAGAGCCCCGAACAGGGCGACAAAAATAGAAACCGTATTCTCAACCATGCGTCGTGTTTCCTCGCCCGACTCGGGGATTTTTTACCAGGCCACCACGGAACTGCCTGTTGCCAAACCGCAGAAATTTCTGCTATAGTACTCTACAAAATTTCCAGTCACAATAGGCCATTGGCCCAGCTTGACCTGAAAAGATCATCCCCCTGACTGGAATGAAAAAATTGCATGAGCAAGACCGACGCCTCACAGTCTGCGGGGATTCTTGCCTTTTTGTAACTATCCAGCAGCGTAGCGAGACTGCGACGCAGATGCGGTGCTGCTGAACAGTTCCCTTTATAAAAGCCAATGGCTGTGGAGTATTACCAGTGATTCTTTCCCTCGACGAATCCATTCAGAAACTAAAAACAGAGATCCTTTCCCAGGACTGGAGCCTGTCTCCAAGAAAAATCGAGCCCCTTCAAGCGGCCTTTACCTGCCTGAAAAACCGTTTCAACACCAGGAAAAACGCCCTGGCCATTCTGACCATGGCAGACAGCATTTTACTCTACGCCCAGAAACGGCAGGACCAGATTCCCCCTGAATTCATCGATTTCCTCAAGGAAACCATGGCCCACGTGGTCAACATGTATGAGGACGGCAAGTTCGACCCGGACAGGGATGCCGAGGTGTTCAAAAGGGTATACAGCAAATTTACCAAGCTCAAGGAAAAGGTGGCCGCAGAAAAAGGGGCCACTCCCAGGCCAGCCGGGTCATCTGCCGACTTAGTAGACTCCTGGGAAGAGCCAATTTCCCTGGACGATGCCATCCCAAAGCCGACCCAAGCCAAGAGCGAGCAAAGCCCTGCGGCCAAGGCTCCCGTGCAGGCCAAAGCCGCAGAGGCAAAACCCCTGCCAATCCTGCCTGGGGCCATGATCCGCGCCATCACCATCGGCAAGCTCTCCCTGGCCATTGCCGAAGAACACATCGCCCTGATCAGACCGCTCTCCCCAAAAAAGAGAAAAATATATATCCAAAGCAGCCAGATTCCCCTGAAGGACCTGGGGGGCTGGTTTCGCCGCCTGTCCGGCCAGATGAAAGGCCCCCTTGCCCTGCTTAAAAACGGCAAGCTGAAAAAACTGATCCTGCCCCTCATGATCCCCAGGGGCATTGGTCTCACCGACATCCCCGACGAAGAGGCCACCATGCTGGTGGTGGTCAGCAACGGAAACTGGCACGGGGTGATTCTCTGCCGCCGCCTTGAACAGGAAACGCCCCCTTTGCTCTCGCTGACTCGGGCAAAAAATGGCGACATTTTTGGTCTCGCCCGACTCGGGGAAGACCAGGAGCTACAACTACTGAACATCAGCCAGTTACTCGAACGAGAGGGCTTTCTCTTCATGCCGGAATAGGATCGCTGCCTAGAGCAGGCAACCCACGCCACAGGACAAGAGGGTCAACCATGGAAAACAAGCGAAAGAACAGCAGAGTGCCGTTTCAGGTCATCATCGGCCTGGATTTTCCAGATCAAAACCATGCGGAGTGCGAAACCGAGGACCTGAGTCTCAAGGGGGTCTTCGTGCTTGGCGTTACCGGACACAAGATCGGGGAAAACTGCCTGGTCACCTTGCGGCTGGTGGGCTCAACCAGCCATCTCAGCCTGAAGATGAAAGGCACCGTGGTTCGGGTGGAAGAGGATGGCCTGGCCCTGCACTTTTACGAGATGGACCTGGACAGTTTTTTCCATCTGAAAAATATCCTCTACTACAATTCCGAGAACCCGGACGCGCTGGACGATGAACTCTCCGCCCAGATCGAGAGTTTCCAAAGCAAAGAGCACGAATAAAGCCTTTTTACTTTGCACCCATTGCCTCTCTGCGTTATTTTCTTTTTTTCATTTGCAACACCTGTTAGAGAAAGAGCCATGGCAATCATGCAGTTGACCATCATCCCCCTGGGTACCAAAACCCCCAGCGTGGGTCAATACGTGGCCGAGATTGAGCTGGCGTTGCAGAGAGAAGGCGTCCCCCATACCCTGACCGACATGGGGACGATCATCGAGGGCGAACCCCAGGCGCTTCTTGCCCTGGCTGCCCGACTGCATGCCCTGCCATTTGCCCACGGGGTACAGCGGGTCGTGACCCAGTTGGTGCTCGACGAGCGGCGCGACAAAGAGGTGAAGTTGGGCGACAAAACCGCTGCGGTCCAGGCCCACATCGCCTGAAAATAATCCCGGACAAACACAACCATGAGCCAGACCACCCGCGAGCCCCGCAAAAAAAGACCCCTCCGCAAGGCCCCCTTTGTGGTAATCCCCTCTTTTCTCCTCCTCTGGCTGATCGGTGTTGCCACCGGCGAACCGGCCCGGGTTCTGGAACAGGCAATGCAGGTCTGCCTGAGTTGCATAGGGATAGGCTGAGATGGAATTCGTTCGCAAATGGGTTCAGGTGATCATCGGCTTTCTCACCAACAGCTCCTGGGCCTTCCCCTTTACCAAGACCATCTATCAGGGGCCGCTCAAGGTAATCTGCGCCCCCGGCCTGAACTGCTACTCCTGCCCGGCCTCCACCACCTACTGCCCCTTGGGTTCGATCCAGCAACTGCTGGGCGGCCTGCGTTTTGCTCTGGAAAACGGCCAGCATTATTTCGGCCTTTCGGTGCTCGGCTCCATCGGCGTGCTCGGCGGGCTATTCGGCAGGCTGATCTGCGGCTGGGCCTGCCCCTTTGGCTTTATCCAGGAGATCCTGCACAAGATTCCCTCCCGAAAATTCGGGATTCCGCGCATGCTCTCCTACGGCAAATACATGTTCCTCCTCCTCTTTGTCGTTGTTCTGCCCCTGGTGCTGATTGATGAATTCGGCACTGGCCACCCCTGGTTCTGCAAGTTCGTCTGCCCAGCCGGAACCCTGGAAGCAGGCCTGCCCATGCTCCTGCTTCAACCCAACCTCCGCAACACCATCGGCCTGCTGTTCCTGAACAAATTCGTGATCCTGATCCTCTTTCTAACCTGGGCTGTCTTTTCCAGCCGACCCTTTTGCCGAACCGCCTGCCCCTTGGGCGCTTTTTACGCGCTGTTCAGCAAGGTCCGACTGATCAAGCTGCACCTTGATGAAGCCAAATGCACCAATTGCAAGGCCTGCCACCATGTCTGCCCCATGGGGGTCAAATTCAATGAATCCCCGGATGACCCGGAGTGCATTACCTGCCTGGCCTGCATGAACAAGGCCTGCAAGTTCGACGCCATCTCCCTGGAAATAGGCGGCATTCCTTTGGCCGTTCCCGACAGGGGCCTGACCCCTGCCAGCAAACCATAATAATCACCCCGTACCTGGAGGTTTTCCCATGATCCGCCGACTCTGCTTCGGACTCGTTTTCCTGCTCGTTTTCGCCTCGGCGGCCCACGCGGAGATGGTGAGCATCAGCCGCGCCAAGGCAAAGATGTATACCGGCCCCGGCGAAAAATTCCCGACCAAATTTGAATTGGGCGTGGGCTACCCCCTGAAGGTGGTCAGCCGTCAGGGCAGCTGGCTCAAGGTCACGGATTTCGAGGAGGACGGGGGATGGGTCAACGCAAAACAGGTTGGCAAGACGCCCTACATGATTGTTGAAGATAAAAAAACCATCCTGCGCAATGGCCCAGGAGAAAGCCAACGCGTTGTGGGCAACGCCAACCGGGGCGTGGTCCTGCGGACCATCAAGCACAAAAATGGATGGGTCCAGGTGAAGCATGAATCCGGCCTCACCGGCTGGGTTGAGCGCGACACCCTCTGGGGCTGGTAATCCTCTTCACCCGGCCTACGGCCAGGCAATTCAATCCGTGCACACAAGGAAGAGCATGAAAATTTTTCGCACCAAAAGCACCACCCCGGACGACATGGAGCATACCGGCCTGCACAAATGCCTCACCGCCTTTGATCTCACCCTACTCGGGATCGGGGCGATCATCGGCACCGGTATCTTTGTGCTCACCGGCATCGCCGCCGCTACCCAGGCCGGGCCTGCGGTGGTATTGTCCTTTGTCGTCGCCGGAATCGCCTGCGCCTTTGCGGCCCTGGCCTATGCCGAACTCGCCTCTGCGGTGGGCGGTTGCGGCAGCGCCTATGGTTACAGCTATGTGGCCTTCGGTGAGCTGATCGCCTGGATCATCGGCTGGGATCTGATCCTCGAATACGGGGTGGCCACCGCCGCCGTGGCCACGGGTTGGGCCGGATATTTCAACAACGCCCTCACCGCCATGGGCATAGCCCTGCCGGATGCCCTGACCAAAGCCCCCTCCGTGGGCGGGATCATCAACCTGCCCGCCGCCGGCATCGTCCTGATCCTCATGGTCCTGCTGATGCTGGGCATGCGGGAGAGCGCCCGCACCAACATGGTCATGGTCTTTGTCAAGCTGCTGACCATCTCGGTCTTCATCGGCGTAGCCATATTCCACGTCAACCCGGAAAACTGGAGCCCGTTCATGCCCTTTGGCTGGAGCGGCACCAGCCCGGAAGGCAAACCGGTCGGGGTGCTGGCCGGCGCGGCCATGGTTTTCTTCGCCTATGTTGGCTTTGACGCGGTTTCCACCGCCGCCGAGGAGGCAAAAAACCCGCAGCGCGACGTGCCCTTCGGCATCCTCTTTTCCCTGGTTTTCTGCACCGCCATCTACATCGTGGTCGCCGGGTTGCTCACCGGGATTGTCCCTTACACCCAGCTGAACGTGCCCTCACCCGTGGCCCACTCCCTCCAACTGATCGGGATCAACTGGGCCTCGGCCCTGGTAGCCACCGGGGTCATCGCCGGTTTGACCACGGTGATGCTTGTCCTCTACTACGGCTTGACCAGGGTATTCTTCGCCATGTCCAGAGACGGCCTGCTGTCGCCGTTTTTCGCGGAGGTCCACCCCAAAACCAAGACCCCGGTGCGGGTCATCGGCCTCTGCGGCCTGCTGATCTCTGCAATCGCCGGGTTCATCCCCTTGGGCGAACTGGCCGAATTGGTCAACATCGGCACCCTGGCCGCCTTTGTCTTGGTCTGCCTGGGGGTAATCGTCCTGCGCATCAGGCAGCCACACCTGCACCGGCCCTTTAAAAACCCGCTCAACCCGGTGTTCCCGCTGCTCGGCGCCTTTTCCTGTAGTGCGCTCATGGCATTTTTGCCCTGGGTTACCTGGGTGCGCTTCGCGGTCTGGCTGGTGATCGGGGTTATCGTCTATTTCTCGTACTCCATCCACCACAGCAAGCTGAACAGGCAAAACGGCTGACCCAAAACCAGACATAGAACGCCTGCGGTGACGGAGCACTAATGAAATCCTTTCTGCACCGATTCTTTTCCGGCCACCGGCCCAAACTCGGCGGCCTTGAGATCCTCAAGTACATCGGTCCAGGGTTCATCGTCACCATTGGGTTCATCGATCCGGGAAACTGGGCGACCAATGTGGCAGCGGGCTCGCAGTTCGGCTACAGCCTGCTGTGGGTGATAACCCTTTCGACCCTCATCCTTATCCTGGTTCAGCACAACGCGGCCCATCTCGGCATCGTCACGGGTCTGTGCTTATCTGAGGCCGTGGCCAAATTCAGCGGCAAACGCTGGAGCGCCTTCCTGCTCGGCAGCGCGATGCTGGCCTCCATCTCCACCTCCCTGGCGGAGCTGCTCGGTGCGGCCATCGGGCTCAATATGCTGTTCAAAATCCCTGTTCCTCTGGGGACAATCCTAACCGCCGTTGTCGTGGTCGCGGTGGTCCTCGGCAAGGGCTACCGCGCCATTGAGCGCTACATCATCGGCTTTGTCTCGCTCATCGGCCTCTCCTTCATCTATGAGCTCTTCCTCGCCGAGGTCAACTGGCCGACCACGGCCAAAAGCCTTTTTGTCCCCTGCGTACCCCCTGGCTCCATCATGATCATCATGGCTGTGATCGGGGCGGTGGTCATGCCGCACAACATCTTCCTGCATTCGGAAATCATCCAGAGCCGCCAGCTGCATCTGGGCGATGCCGAAAGCATCAAAAAGCACCTGCGCTATGAATATATCGACACCATCGCCGCCATGCTCGCAGGCTGGGCGATTAACAGCGCCATGATCATCATGGCTGCGGCGGTTTTCTTCTCCGGCCACACCGTGGTAACCGAGCTGGCCCAGGCGGAAGAGACCTTACGCCCCCTGCTCGGCAACAGTGCGGCCTTGATTTTTGCCACCGCCTTGCTCTTTGCCGGGGTCTCCTCCTCCATCTCCTCGGCTCTCGCTGGCGGCAGCATCTTTGCCGGATATTTCGGCGAACCCCTGGATGTGACAGACAGCCACTCCAAGCTGGGGATCGTGCTCTCCATCGGCCTTGCCGCCCTGGCCATCCTTTTCCTGACCGACCCCTTCCAGGGGTTGATCTGGAGCCAGGTGGCCCTCAGTATTCAACTGCCGTGGACGATTTTTGGCCTCATCATGCTCACCTCGTCTACGCGGGTCATGGGCATCCACCGCAACACGGGCATAGAAAAATGGATGCTGTGGGGGATTGGCGTGTTCATTGCGGCATTAAACGCAATCCTGCTGTATAGTTTTTTCTGATTTCTGCCTTGCTGTTCGCCTTCGTGGATGACAAAATGCCATCCACCTGATTCTCCCTAGAATCCTTGCCGCCCGTCAGCCACTGAACGCTGGGCATTTTTTTGCGACACAATATTAAGAGGATGCCATGCTTCATTCTGAAAATACAAAAACCGGGAATACACGATGAGAGCGCTTCTGATAATTATGATCTTGATCTGCGCTTTTCCCGCCTACTCGCAGGCACAGACGAAGGCAACGGCCACTCACAAAAAACCTGTAGCCCCCGAGAATACCGGAACGGCCCAGATTATTCATCAGACCGAAATTACCCTCCAAGAACACCAACAGGCACTGGAACTTGAGAAAAAAGCCACTGAGAAAAAACTTGCGCGCCTCGCCGCCAAAAATCAGAAGTCTGCCCAGGCAAATCGCGAGCAACTGAAGAATAGGCTGAAAACCCTGGAAGCCACGCTGAAGTCAATAAAGCGTGACACAAAGATAGTGGCCGCCGCCCGAAATGACTATCAGAAGAAATTCGACTCCCTCGTCAGTGTGCAAGCACAAGAGAAAGGCGCCAAAAAACAATCGCTTACCCAGCGCGATATTATCGCCATTGAGGCATCGGAACCATCGAAGAGCGCCATAATAGCCGAGATTTTGAACAAGACAGACGAGAAACGATTGATGCAGATCGTCACAATACTCATCGACCATACGGGAACCATGGATAAAACGGAAAAAGAATACTGGAGAAACCTGCCGCCAGCCACACCGTTTGAACATCGGTTCAGACTTCTCGAAATCCTGGCAACCGAGCGCCAAAAGCTGGCAGCCCTTGAGCGCACCTGCAACTCCGATATTCAGCAGCTGAACAAACATCATTTAGCAGAGTGGGGAAAAGTTACCGCCAAAGGCGCTACTGACAAAAAAGCCCCCGTGCGAAAACCAAAGGGACATCGTCCTTAATTCTGGATTGTTCGGTTGATGTCCGTCGCCTTGCTTGGAAATCACGCAAGCAATTACGTCCCTTTTGCCGCCGGAAGAGGCTTTGATCTTGGTCGAAAAGAAGAGGACATCCCTCCGCCATCTTTTACGGGCGCTCCGTTCCCGCAACTACCGCCTTTTCGTCGCAGGGCAAGGCGTGTCCCTGGTCGGGACCTGGATGCAGCATGTTGCCATGAGCTGGCTGGTGTACCGCCTGACCGGTTCTGTCTTGCTCTTGGGGGTTGTCGGTTTTACCAGCCAAATCCCGACCATCTTCATCTCCCCTGTCGCCGGGGTGCTCGCTGACCGCTGGGACCGGCGGCGTCTTCTCCTTGCCACCCAGTCCCTGGCCCTGTTGCAGGCGGCCTTTCTTGCCCTTATCGTGCTGACCGGGATCGTGCAGGTCTGGCAGATCATCCTGCTGAGCCTGATCCTGGGCGTGGTCAATGCCTTTGACATCCCGATCCGCCAATCCTTTGTGGTCGAGATGGTCGAACACCGTGAGGACCTGGGAAACGCCATTGCCCTCAATTCCTCCCTGGTGAACGGCGCCCGTCTCATCGGCCCGGCCATCGCCGGCTTGCTCGTAGCCTCGGTGGGAGAAGGAATCTGTTTTGTCCTCAATGCCCTCAGCTACCTGGCGGTCATTGTGGCCCTTGCGGCCATGCGTATCCCGCCCGCTGCCCATGCCCCGCGCCCCAGGCGGAATCTGCGCCATGAACTCTACGAAGGCTTTCTCTACGCCTATAATTTTGGCCCGATCCGAAGCATCCTGCTCCTGCTTGCCGTGGTCAGCCTCATGGGGATGCCCTATTCCGTGCTGGTGCCGGTCTTTGCCAAGGACATCCTGCACGGCGGGGCGCACACTTTTGGCTTCTTGATGACTGCCGCAGGCAGCGGTGCCCTGGTCGGCACTCTCTATCTCGCCTCCCGCCAAAGCGTCCGCGGACTCGGCATGGTGATTGTGAAAGCGACGATTTTTTTCGCGGTCGGCATCGCCGCCTTTGCCGTGTCCCGCAACCTTATCCTCTCGCTGGTCGCCCTGGCCTTGGCAGGATTTGGGGGTATGACCCTGGTCGCTTCCTGCAACACGGTTTTGCAAACGATTTTGGATGAAGACAAGCGCGGCCGGGTGATGAGCTTTTTCACCATGTCGTTCATCGGGGTGGCGCCGTTCGGAAGTCTCGGGGCCGGGTCAATGGCGGGCATTTTCGGCCCACGCGACACCTTGCTGCTTGGCTGCCTCGGCTGCCTTGTCGGAGCAGCAGTTTTTGCCCGACACCTCCCCCACCTCAGGGAGAAAGTGCGGCCCATCTATCTGCGCATGGGAATCATCCAGGAAGTCGCGACTGGCATGGCAACGGCGGCGGAACAACCGCCGTTGCTGGATAGTGGTGATCTTTCTTCCACACAATAAAGACCCTGCTCATCCATCACTGCAGATTCCAGAATGTTGCCGGGGCAGAGCAAGCGCTTTTCAACTACATCGAAGTCTACTACAATCGGCAACGGAAGCATTCGACGAATGGCTATAGGTCTCCGGCTCATTTTGAGCTGGCATGGTGGAACAATAGAAAAGTGGCTTAACCCCTACTCCACAAAATTGTGGCAGGATCAGTTGGCCGCAAGCACGAGTGGGGCCACTTCTCCCTGTATTCCTTAATTTTTCCGGTTCGTCACGCAAATGTATGCATGGTTCTCGGTAATGGCAGATTCGCCATGCAGTGATAAAGATTTCTGATATAGTTTGTCGCTGTTTTGAAACCGTAGGCCTTATGGATGATGACTTTTGCCTTGTTGTTGAGGCCTT
>JAPLJG010000018.1 GCA_026388735.1 Deltaproteobacteria bacterium | reverse complement strand
GGCGGAGGCGGCGAAGAACACCTCCAACCTCATCGAGGGCACGGTGCAGAAGATCACCACCGGCAATGCCTTGGTCAGCGAAACCAGCGATTCGTTCTACGTTGCCTCCCAATCCACCACCCGGATCGGCACGATCATCAGCGAGATGGCCGGGGCGGCAAGTCAGCAGGCCGATGCCATCACCCAGGTTACCAAGGCGATCCACGAAATCGACGCCGTGACCCAGAGCAACGCGGCGGCAGCGGAAGAATCGGCCTCTGCCTCCGAAGAGCTGAACGCCCAGGCGGAGATGATGAAGGGCTCGGTGGGGCAGCTGTTGGAGATGGTGGGCGGAGCGGAAGGCTCGGCACAAGCGCGGCCAGAGATCAGAAGGTTGAGGCGGCCTCCAACTCCGACTCAGGGTGGGGCCAGGAAAATAGCGGCCCCGGCGAGAAAAGCACTTCCGCCGGTGGCGAAGAAGGCACCGTCAAGGGGATCAAAGCCCGAGGAAGTCATCCCCACGGGCGATGACTTCGAGGATTTTTAAACAACGACCCAGTATTTTTTCAGTATTGTGTTTGGTAGAGAAATGCCGCACCATGGAAAAGAGCCCCGGTCAAGCGTGAGCATCTTCCCTTGCTGCTTTTCACACTACCCCCAAATTCTGGTGTTCAGGTTTTGGCCGGGGCTTTTTTCGAGATTCAACAGTGGGCAATAAAAAAGGCGGAGCGCTGATCAGCGTTCCGCCTTTTTTGTCAGTGTATCAAAAAACAGATTAGACCGTCAGATCGTTACGCGCGATTTTGCGCGGACCGCCGTGGCCTGCCGTGCTCCAGTCGCGGATCGGAGCGATGGCGGCAAGGCCCTCCGCATTGTCGATGCGAACCAGTTTGTCGTGGATGGACTGCCAGATGCAGGGGACGTCCTTGTGGATCTCGCAGCGGCCACCCACCGAACCGCCGCAGGGGCCGTTCATCAGGCTCTTGGCGCAGCGGGCCACCGGGCAGAGGCCGCCGGTGAGGTGGAGGATGCAGTTGCCGCATCCGGCGCATTGCTCGCTCCATACGCCCTGCTCGGCGGAGCCGCCGAAGGAGGAGGTGTTCACTCCCGGATATACCTTGGCCATGGGCCGCAGATTGGCGATGAAGTTGACCCCCACCCCGCAGGCCATGGAAATGATGGCGTCGTACTGGCCGTCCCACTGGTCGATGGAGTCGATGTATTCCTTGTCGCACTGGCGGACCAGGGTGGCCTCGATGGTTGAAACCTCCTGGCCTGCCTTCTGCTTGCCCAGGCGGATCAGGGAGGCCAGGATCTCCACCTCGCGCTCACCTCCGGCGGAACAGATCGTTACGCAGCCGCGGCAGCCCAGGACCAAGATGCGCTTGGCATCCTTGACCATGTCCATGATTTCATTGATGGGTTTTCTTTCGGCAATAATCATTTCGCGCCTCCCTGAAACGGGCTGGGGCCCAAGGTGGTAATCCGCTCATCCATCTCCTGGGCCGCCTTGACAAAAGCGGGGTGGAAGCCGCGCTCCAGGTGATACATCTCAATGCGTTCCGGTTCAACCCCGAGTTCGGTCAGGGCCTTCTTGATGGCCGCAACCCGCTTCGCGGCCCGCTGGCTGCCCATGAGGTTGTGGCATTTGTCCAGGGGGCATCCGGCCACATACACGCCGTCCGCCCCATCTTCAAAGGCCTTGAGCAGGGTGCTGACCTCAAGCTTGCCGGTGCAGGCCACCCGGTGGATGGTCACGCTTTTGGGAAAGCCGTCGGCTAACAACCCTTCCGGCCCTTCGGCCAGGGTCTGCTGGGAGGTGTAATGGCAACAGAATGCTTGAATATTAGGGGTAAAGGACATTGGGTTCACCGTGCTACTGATTTACGCCGCAGGCGGCGATCAGTCGCTCGTCCTCGGACTCGTTTAAGCGGATGGCCTGGGCCGGACACTCGGAGGGGCAGATGCCGCACCCCCGGCATTCCTGGGGATCAATGGCAGCCTTGCCCTGGTCGTCGATCTTGGGAATCCGCCACGGGCAGACCCGGACACAGGTGAGGCAGGAGACGCAGAGATCGCGTTCCACCCAGGCGGCCTTACCCTTGTCCAGCAGGTCCTGGTCCGTGATATAACCTGCCTTCATGGCCAGTTGGCGCAGGGCGACCATGATCTCGGCAAAACGGACGTCCTGGGGGCAGACAAAGATGCAACTGCGGCACCGGGAGCAGAACCAAAGCAGGTCGGATTTGAGCACCGCGTCTTTTAAGCCCATCCGGATCATGTGGATGATCTTGCGGGGGTCGAAATCGGGGATTGCCTGACTGACCGGGCAGATACCGCTACAGGCGCCGCAGGAAAAGCAGCGGTTCAGGAATTCGCCTCCCGGAATCGCCGTTACCTCGGCGCTGAAGGCCGAATTGATATCTTTGCTGGAGATTGCCATAACAAAGCCTCATATTTTAAGATATGAAACCCGGCAATGGTCGCCGGATTAATTTTTTTTCAGTTTGGTCTGGAGCATACCCCGTTGAACCAAGACAGCGTCGCGTACTCTAGCATAAAAAATAACCCAGCCCAATAGGTATATCTACCAGAATAAGCGGTTTTTAGGGGGTCGACCCGGCGAAAAACGGCAACTTTCCCTATACCAGAAATCGGAATTCGCCCTTGCCCAGTAAATCCTGAAGATGGAGTACGCCCGCTAGCTTGCCGCTATGATCGGTCACCGGCAGAAAGGTGATTTCGTGGCGCTGCATGATGCTCAGAGCGTCGGCGGCCAAAAGATCCGAGGTAATGGTCTTGGGCGCTTTGGTTATGGTGTCCGCCAGGGTGAGTTCGCTCAGGCTGCCGCCTTTCTGGCTGATAAAGCGGCGCAGATCGCCATCGGTCAGGATGCCGGTGATGGTTTCTTCCTGCATGATCAGGACCGCGCCCAGGTTCTTGGCGTTCAGTTCGGCAATGGCCTCCGTCAGGGTGCTGGTTTGAGAAACCTTGGGAACCGCCGTGCCGGTGAGCATGACCTCGGCGACATTCACCTTGAGGCGCTCCCCAAGGCTGCCAGCCGGATGGTTGCGCCGGAAATCGCTTTCCTTGAACTGCTTGAGGTTCAAGAGGACCACGGCCAAAGCGTCGCCCATGGCCAGGGCGGCGGTGGTGCTGGCCGTGGGTGCAAGGCCCATGGGGCATGCTTCCCGTGGCACCGTGACCTTGAGCACCGCATCGGCGCCTTGGGCCAGGCTGGAGGAGGGGTTGCCGGTCATGGCAATGATCTTGGCCCCGCGTTTCTTGAGGTTGGGGAGCAGGAGGCTGAGTTCCGCAGTTTCGCCGCTATAGGAGATGGCAAGGATGACATCCTGGGGGTCCACCATGCCCAGGTCGCCGTGCATGGCTTCCACCGGGTGGAGAAACAGGGCCGGGGTGCCGGTGCTGTTCATGGTGGCGGCGATCTTCTGGCCAACGATCCCTGATTTGCCGATACCGGTGATCACCACCCTGGTCGGGCAGGCCATGATCATGGCCACGGCCTTTTCGAAATCGGCGTCGATCTGATCAAGCAGGGCAGTGATGCCTTCCGCTTCGATCCTGAGAACTTCCTTGGCCTGTTCAATGCTCATTGGTTTTCCGGCGCCTTTGATGGTGGAGAATTTTATTTTTTGTCCGTGGACTGGCAAGCATTTCGGGTGCCCAGGAGAAGCTTGCAGAAATCCTTGTCCGGCTCTACGGGATAAATCCCGTCAAAGCAGGCCTTGCAATAGCCGTCCGGCGGGCCGCCGCAGGCTTCCAGTAACCCCTCAAGGCTGAGGTAGTACAGGGAATCAAGGCCCAGGTAATCGCGGATCTCGTCAACGGTTTTCTTGTTGGCGATGAGCTCGCCACCCGAGGGAAAGTCGATCCCGTAGTAGCAGGGATTCCGGGTGGGCGGGCAGCTGATCAGCATGTGGATCTCTTTTACCCCGGCTTCGCGCAGGGATTTGACCCTGGAGCGGCCGGTGGTGCCCCGGATGATGGAGTCGTCCAGGATGATGACCCGTTTATCTTTCAGGAATGAGCGGATGGGGTTCAGCTTTACCCGCACCGAGAAATCGCGCATGGACTGGGTGGGCTGGATAAAGGTGCGGCCCACATAGTGGTTGCGGATCACTGCCATTTCAAGGGGGATGCCCGAGGCCTGGGAAAAGCCGATGGCCGCGTGGGCATGACGAAATCCGCGTCGATTTTGCATTCGCGGGCCAGGATTGCGCCCATGCGTTTGCGGCTTTGGTAGACGTTTATGCCGAAGATGTCGCTGTCGGGCCGGGCGAAATAGACCTGCTCGAAGATGCAGAAGCTGCGCCGTTGGCTGGTGTCAAGGCGGAGGGAGCGCTGGCCGTCGCGGTCGATGATCAGAATCTCGCCGGGCTCGATGTCGCGGACATATTGGGCCTCGACCAGGTCAAGGGCGCAGGTTTCCGAGGCGACGATGAAGCCGCCGTTGTTGAGCTTGCCCAGACACAGCGGTCTGAAGCCACCGGCATCGCGCACGGCGATGAGCTTGTCTTCGGTTAAAAGCAGGATGGAGTAGGCGCCTTTGATGCTCTCGAAGGTGTCGATGAGCGCCTTGTCCAGGCCAAGGTGGGAGCAGCGGGCGAGCAAATGAACCACCACCTCGCTGTCCATGGTGGACTGGAAGATGGAGCCCTTTTTCTCCAGCTCGTTGCGCAGGGAGCGGATATTGACTAGGTTGCCGTTATGAGCCACGGCCACGGTGCAGCCTTGGTGGGTGGCGGTAAACGGCTGGGCGTTGATGATGTTGGAGGCACCGGTGGTGGAGTAGCGGACATGGCCCACGGTGAGGTGGCCTTTGAGTCCTTGCAGGTCGGCCTCGCTGAAAACATCGTGCACCAACCCCATTCCCTTGTGCTGGGAGATCTGGCTGCCATCGCTGGCCACGATCCCGGCGCTCTCTTGGCCCCGATGCTGGAGGGCGTAGAGGCCGAAATAGGTGAGTTTGGCTGCGTCCTCATGGCCGAAAATTCCACAAACGCCGCATTCGTCCTTGGGGCGTGATGCGTCAGAGTATGTCATGGCGTTTTGTTCCTCATTATGTAACGGCCCAGCACCGCCACATCTGCTTCGTCATCGGCCTACTCATGTGCAATAGCACACTTCGTAGGCCTCTTCCTCGCATCTGTAGCGCTGCTGAACCGTTACATTCCGTATGGTATGCTGGTCGGTCACCCGAAAAAAAAGAAGAAATATACATCCTAATTATATGGATGGGAAATATTTTTTTGTCGCAACTATTTCTGGCCAGCCCCGGCGTGGTCCAGGCCTCGGAAAAAATTAAGCCAGGAGGAGGTGTTATTGAGCGCCCAGTTGCGTGGCGGAACAAAGCCATGCCGCATGGATTCCGGCAGGCCGTGGGCGGCGAGGCGTTCGTATATCCGCACATAGAGGCAGCGTTTTTTTTCGGGGTACACCTCGCACCAGCCGTCGCGGCTGCCGCCGCAGGGGCCGTTCAGCAGGTATTTGGCGCAGCCGGATTGTGGGCAGACAAAGGCCAGATCGCCCAGGGTGCAGTCTCCGCAGTTTTGGCAGTCGAAGAGAAGAAATTTGGTCACGTGTTCCAGGCGGGAGAGGGTATTGTCCAGCCTGCCGCCTTCCAGGGCGAGGCAGGCTTTTTTGCACAGCGGATAGAGCGGCGCCTCTTGGGTAAAGGCCAGGTTGTGGACCATTCGGGCCATCCGGTAGTTGACCTGCAACCCTGCCTGCCCTTCGGTGCGGGGCGCGGGTTCGTTGGTGTTGAGACCGGTTTTTGCATCTTTTGTGTAGAGATAAAAACCGTCTTCATGCCAGTAGCCCATCTCCGCCACCAGCTCTTGCCAGTTTCCGGCCAAGGAGTCGGCAGTGGTGAGGAGAAAATCGATGTTTTCATAGGTGAGCCCCGGCCCGCCGAGATGGGCGCCCGCATAGCCCAACCCTTTGAGGATGGCCAGCAGTTTCGCTCCCCGCAGCAGCCGGGCTTGCTTGCCCTTGTCCGGGCCTGTCGCCTCGCGGCGGATTTCGGCGTACAGCGTATCGGTGATGATGCAGCCGGGGATTTTCCCGGTGTGCATGAGTCTGGCCACCGTGAGGTTGGGAATAAAGACATTGCCCAGCACCGGCAGGTTCAGGTCATTCAGCCGCACATACTGGAGCAATTCGTGGAACTTGCGGGCATCGTAGCCGACCTGGGTAATGATATAGTCCGCGCCCCGCTCGGCCTTGCGGTGGAGCTTGGCGTACTGCATCAGCAGCTCCGCCTCAAGCTTTTTAAATGGTGAGAGGGCCACGCCCATGAGAAACGAGGTGGGCTGGATGGTGCCCCGGCCTCGGTCCGGGCCGTAGTTTCCCTGGTTCATCCGGGAGATGAGATCCAGAACATGCACCGAGCCAAGGTCGAAAACCGGTTTTGGGCAGCCTTGGTAGCCTTCCTGGGGATAATCGCCGGTGATCACCAGCAGATCGCGGATGCCGAGGCGGTCCCAGGCAAAGAGCAGACTTTCCATCTGGTTGCGGTTCTTGTCCTTGCTGGAAAAATGGACAATGACATCGAGGCCCATTTTTTGGATCTCGCAGCCCAGGACTTCTGGGGACAGGGCGGCCTGGCCTCCGGCGTTTTCGGTGATGCTCACCGCCTGGATGCGCGGGTCGCGGGCCAGTTTTTCGGCCAGCTCCAGAGTGCGATCGTGTTCCCGGCTGTGCCCGCCCCGGCTTGGCACCAGTTCGAGGGTGATGGTGAATTGCCCGGGGTTAACGAGCGATTGTCGGAAAGGGGATTTTGTCTCAGCCTGCATGGGAATGGGTATCCGGGGTGTGGGGGTTGGATGATTTTTTTCTTGCTCATCAGGGGAATGCAAGTAACCATAACCATTATTTATGGAAAAGGAAACAGCGGGGCTGGGAGCTGACAGCTGATGACTGGGGGGGGGTAAAGGTATGGGGAATGAGACGTCCTGGCGGCAGGCAGCCGGGGTTTTTGACGAGCGGGCTGCGGAATATGATGCCTGGTTTGAGAACAGCCTGCTCTTTGCCATTGAGCGTGCTGCCCTGCAAGAGCTGATCACGCCGCTGCTGGGTCCGAAGCTTGAGGTCGGTGTTGGTCCGGGTCGCTTTGCCGAGGCCTTGGGTGTGGAGTTTGGGGTTGACCCAGCCCTGGCCCCATTGGCATTAGCCAGAAAACGGGGGGTGCGGGTGAGTCAGGCGGTGGGGGAGGCTCTGCCCTTTGCCGGGCAGAGCATGCAAACGGTGTTGCTGCTTTTCACCTTCTGTTTTCTCGTTGATCCCAGGCCGGTGCTACTGGAATGTCGAAGGGTGCTCAAACCAGGCGGGCATCTGGTGCTGGGGCTCATTGTGGCGGATAGCCCCTGGGGCAGAATGCTCCGGGGAAAAAAAGAAGCTGGGCATCCGTTCTACCAGCAGGTCCGGTTTTATGAGCCGAGCGAGGTGGAGCAATGCCTGGTTGGCTGCGGGTTTGTGGTGGAGGAGATACGCTCCAGTCTGATCCAGTCGCCGGAGACGTTGCGGGAGATGGAGCACTCCCAGTCCGGGCTGGTCAGTCAGGCGGGTTTTGCGATTCTGGTGGCCGGGGTGGTTCCGTGAGCCAGTTTTTCCGTTCCCGCAGGAACTCGGCGGCGAGAAAAGCCGCACCGCTCACGATGATTCCCGCAACGGTAATCGCCGCCAGCCAGGCGTGGGAGTTTTTCCTTCGAGGCTGCGTCACCGGGGGCAGATCACGCATGCAATACCGGCAAACCAGGGCCTGGAAATGGATGTCTTCCCTGCAGAATGGGCAGATTCGTGTACGCATGCCGATTACCTTAAAGCGACTGCTCGGTGGTTGTCAAGAATGGGGTGCGGCTTTTTGTAATTTGTGGTCTTTCGTCTTGGGGGGGAAGGTGGAGCACACAAGATTTTCCTTGTCAGCGCAGGGTTCCCTTTGTAAGATGAGCCACATATACTCTGAATACAATTATCCCTATGAAATACAAGGAGAAAATAATGGCAAGCGATAAGGTTATCCAGATTTCCGACGGCGATTTCGCTGCAAAGGCCCAGCAGTCCGAGGTCCCTTTTCTCTTGGATTTTTGGGCACCCTGGTGTGGCCCTTGCAAGGCGATTGGTCCGGTGATCGACGAACTGGCCGCTGAGTTTGAAGGCAAGCTCAAGGTCGGGAAGATGAATGTCGATGACAACCCTGTCACCCCCGGTAAATACGGGATTCGGGCCATTCCTACCCTGATTCTCTTCAAGGGCGGGGAGGTTGTCGATCAGGTGACCGGCGCGGTGGGCAAGCAGCAGCTCAAGGCCATGATCGAAAAGGCCCTCTAGGCTCTGATTTTATTGGTGATGGCTTCTGGGCCCGGTTCTTGTACGCCGGGCCTTTTCTCTTTTGGCTGAAATGGATGAGCGGGACATGATTTTTTCAAAACAGAATCGTCGATTTTTTCGGGCCTGTGTCCTGGCTCTTGCCATGATGACCTTAGCCACCGGGCTCAGCGGCTGCGCGACCCTTGACACCATGCTTGGCTGGGTGGGTCTCGGCTCCGATGCAGCGCCGGAAACTCCGGAAGCCCTGGCCATGGAGGGGATGACCGACTTCAACCGCGGGAAATACACGGCGGCCTTGAAGCGTTTCGTGGAGATAAAAGACCGGTTTCCTTTCAGCGAAGTGGCGCTTCTGGCCGAGCTGAAGGCTGCTGATTCCAATTTTTACATGGACAAGTTTAGTGAAGCCAAGACTCTGTATGATGAGTTCGAGGCCAACCATCCGACCAATGAGGCTGTTCCCTATGTTCTGTTTCAGGTCGGCATGTGCTATTATTCGCAGATCGGCACCACTGACCGGGATCCTGGCAACGCCCAGAATGCGGTGCAGGCTTTTGAGCGCTTGAATCGCTCTTTCCCAAAATCGCCTTATTTTGTTGAAGCCTCGGCCCGGACCCAGGCTGCCAAGGATTTTCTGGCCCAGCATGAGTTTTCCGTCGCCACCTTCTATGTGCGCACCGACGAAGACACGCAGGCCCAGGGGCGACTTGAGTATCTGTTGGCCAACTACCCCCAGTCCAGCGTTTCACCCCAGTCCACGGAGCTGTTGGCCCAGTTGAAATCCGGCAAGGGCATCGAGAAAACCTGGCGTCGGTTTGTCCCAACAATCTCGCTGCCTGACTGGCAGTCTTTGCCCTCCGCCTTCGGGATCATGCCCGGCGGCAGCGGTGGTGAAACAGGCGGTGGTGGCAAAGCCAAGGAATAGGACCTACGCGCACATGCTGTTTGTTCTGATGGGCCTTTCCCTGTTTTGTGCGGGGTAAGGCCCATCATCGTTTACCCCTGGGCTCTTCCCAGATTCGAATGGCGGTATCGTCTCGCGTGTTGTGTAGCCATGGCGTACGAGCTTTTTGGTAGGCTAAAGATCGCCGGACATTCCGGTTAAATCGGGGGCAGGGGAAATTGAACAGGGAGAAAAGGTCTGATGAGAAAAATCGGCATTATCGGCGGGATTGGGCCGGAATCAACCCTGGATTATTATCGCGGCATTATTGATGCCTTTCGTAACCGTACGGGCGGGCTGCAATCTCCTGAGATCATTATTTACAGTGCGAATTTGGCGGAGCTTCTTGGGATTCTGGAGGCAAAGGATCTGGAGGCGCTGGTGGAGTGGCTTTTGTTCAGGCTTGAGGCGCTTCACCGTGCCGGGGCGGAGTTTGCCGTTATTGCCTCCAACACGCCGCATGTCGTTTTTGACGAGGTGGTAAGGCGTTCGCCCTTGCCCATGCTCAGTATCGTAGAGGCGACCTGTGGGAAAGCGGAAAGCCTGGGGCTGAAGCGCTCCGGTCTCATGGGAACACAGTTCACCATGGCGGCGGATTTTTTCAGCAAGCCGTTCCGGGCGCGGGGGATATCACTCTCTGTCCCTTCCCGAGAGGAGCAGCAGTTCATCCACGAAAAGCTTTTTTCCGAAATCGAGTTGGGAATCATCAAGGATTCGACGCGGCAGGATCTTTTGGCCATCGTGGAAAAGATGATCGAGCGCGATGCCATCGATGCCCTTATCCTTGGCTGTACCGAGCTGCCGTTGATTCTTGATCGAGAGGTCTTTGGTATTCCGTTTTTGAACACAGCTGCCATCCATGTGAGCGCCATCGTAGAGGCGGCCATGGCAGGGGAGGTCTGAGGAGGCGAATTTCCGTTTTTTATGACCTCTGTGTCAGGTGGTGTTCTTGCCCTTTTTAAACTTCTTGTCGTAGCGTTCCTGTTCGCTGTAGATGCAGCCGCAGTAAGGCTGCCGATAAAGCCCCAGCTCAAGGCTTGCGTCGATCCCCTCCTGCCAGCCCACCCGAAAATCCTCGTAGAGAAAAGGCACCCCGAATTGGGTGGCCAGCTCTTCGCCCAGCGCCCGGATGGTTTCGTGGCGCTGGTAGCGGCTGTAGAGCAGGGTGGTGCTGAAGGCCTCCGCCCCAATCTCCTTGGCCTTTCTCGCCGTTGCCTCAAGGCGCATCCGATAGCAGAGCGGGCAGCGCTCCTCTTCGTGAAACACCACCTGGCGCAGGTATTCCTTAAGACCGTATTCCCGTTCGTACTCCACGGGCAAGGCCATCCGCTGCGCCAGATCTTCGACCGTGGTGAGGCGTTGGCGGAATTCGCGGAAGGGATGGATGTTGGGGTTATGGAAATACCCCCGCACCGTTAACCCCTGGCCGCGTAGGGCAGTGAGCGGCATGATGGTGCAGGGCCCGCAGCAGAGGTGCAAAAGAATGGTCATCTTCCGGCCTATGGCTTGGCGAGCTTGAACTGGCGGGGGCTGATGTTGAGCTTGGCTATCTTGTAATTGATGATCCTGAGGCTGGTGTCCAGCAACTGCGCAGCCTTGGTTTGATTGCCCTGGCATTTTTTAAGGCTGTCGATGATCAGTTCCCGCTCAAAGTTATCCACGGCCGCAGCAAAGGAAACCGGGTTGGTGCGCTCGTTCACCGAGTCGGAGGTTTGCAGGGACGGCGGCAGGTGGTAGCTCTTGATCGAATCCTCATCACAGATCAGCACTGCCCGTTCCATGCAGTTTTGCAGCTCGCGGACATTGCCTGGCCAGTGGTACTGGACCAGCAGGTCGATGGCCGGGGTGGAGATGCGGCGGATCTGCTTGGAGTTTTCCTCGTTGTATTTTTGCAGAAAGAAATCGGCCAGGAGCATGATGTCGGTGCGTCGCTCCCGCAGGGGCGGCAGGTAGATGGGGAAGACGTTGAGCCGGTAGTAGAGGTCTTCCCGGAAAGAGCCTTCTTCCACGGCCTTTTCCAGATCCTTATTGGTGGCGGTGATCAACCGGACGTTGCATTTGGTGGGGGCGATGCCGCCCAGGCGCTGAAATTCGCGGTCTTGGACTACATTGAGCAGCTTGATCTGCACGGCCTGGCTCAGTTCGCCGATTTCGTCAAGAAAGAGGGTGCCGCCCTCGGCCAGTTCGAAGCGGCCCTTCTTGGCGGCCTGCGCCCCGGTGAAGGCCCCTTTTTCGTGGCCGAACAGTTCGCTTTCCAACAGGGTTTCCGGCAGGGCCGAGCAGTTAACCACCACGAACGGCGCCTTGGCGCGCTTGCTGTTGTGGTGGACGGCCTTGGCCACCATGGTCTTGCCGGTGCCGGATTCGCCGCGCAGCAGGATGGTGGCGTTGGAGTCCGCCACCCGGTGGATCATCTCGAATACCTCCTGCATCCGGTTCGAGTTGCTGACGATGCTGGCCACCCGGTATTTCTCCGAGAGCTCCCGGCGTAGCTGGGTGTTTTCCTGAACCAGCCGCTCTCGCTCCTGGTTTACCGCCTGGATACGGACCACGGTCTGGGCGATGAGGCCGGAGAGCACGGTGAGAAACTGGAGGTCTTTTTCAAAATCGATGCCTTCCTGGTAGTTGCGGTCCACGCTCAGGGCGCCGATGGTGGTGGCTCCGTGCTTGATGGGCACGCAGAGAAAGGAGAGGGCCTCTTGGTTTTTCTCGGCCCTGGCCCTGGTTTTGTTCAAAAAAAGCGGTTCCTGGCTGATCTGGGGCACCACGATGGGGGAGCCGCTGGCCACCACCCGGCCGGTAATGCCTTCGCCGAATTTATAGATCCCGCGCTTGCGGGCTTCCGCGGTCATGCCGGGGGCCACCTCGGTTTCGATCTGGCCGGTGAGGGGGTTGGCGATGGTCACCGCGCCGTTGCCCAGGCTGGTGCGTTCGTCCAGTACGGTGAGGCTTTCCTCCAGGCATTTGCGCAGGTCGTCCGATGAGGCCAAGGCCCTGGTTATCTCATACAGGGTGGCCAGGTCGATGGGCTGGTTGTTCGTGGGCATCTGTTTTCCTCGGGTTTTTCTTACGGTTTGGTATGCATCATTTTGTAACGCGCAGGCCATAATAACAAATTTGTTTGATATTGCACCTGGAAATGTGGGTGCGTGGGGGAGGTGCGGTGCTGTAAGTTTTTGCTACAGGCTGGGGGTAAGGCAGGCAGACCAGATTGCGTAGCCAAGGTCGCTGAGATGCACACCATCTGCGGTGAAGCAGGCGGCAACGGACTGGGCCTCCGTATGGAAAGCCGCGAACAGGTCAAGGAACGCGGTTTTTTTCTGTTGGCTGAGCTGGAGCAACCCTTGGTTCAGGCGGGGGACGGCGGAGGGGGCAAGATGGGCGACCCGGATGGGCGGCAGGTTGGTGATGGTAATCTGTTCCGGCGGGAGTGTGTCGGCCAAAGTGGCCAGAATCCGTTCGTAGTCGGGGAGAAAGGCGTAGTCTTCCATGAGCAGATTGTTGATGCCGACCATGATAACCACGCGCTTCGGGTCGGGGCAGCGACGTAGAATCCGGGGAAGGTTGGCCATCATGCCGGCCACGGTTTCTCCGGCTCTCTGCCGGCGTTGACCACCGGGTGCGCGGGAAAACAGGTCTGCCAGTTGTAAAATTCAACAAGAGAATCGCCAAGGAATAGGAGCTTCATGACTGGCTCAGCCGGGTTTGGAAACAAAGACCGTTGCGGCCAGATTCTCGACAGTAATTGAGACGCCGCGTACCGACGGTCCTTTGGCTTCGTTCACGATATCTTTCGGGGATGAGGCGGCGGTGTCGATCAGCCTGTACCAGAGCCGACCGGCGGGCGGCGCCGGAATGATGAATTCCTCGTGGGTGTGCCCGCCATTGAGCAGCACGAAGAAGTCATCGTCGTGCCGCACCCCGGCGGCGGTTCCGTGCAGGACAAAGGCCAGGGTCTTGCAGTCCGACGACCAGTCTGGTCGGCCAGGGGTGGTCGATTGCCACTCGATTTCCGGGCTTTCTTCGCTGGCGGAGAAAAAATCGGTGCGCTGAAAGACTGGGTGTCTTTTGCGTAAGGCAATGAGCTGGGTAAAAAAGCGCAGTAGGCCGTGGTTTTGCTCTGCCAGCTCCCAGTTGAGCCAGCTTATCTCGTTATCCTGGCAGTAGGCGTTGTTGTTGCCCTGTTGGGTCCGTCCGAATTCATCGCCCGCCACCAGCATGGGTACCCCTTGAGAAAGCATGAGGAGCGTGGCAAAGGTCTTGATCCTCCGCAGGCGCAGTTTTTCGATGGCCGCGTTGTCCGTGGGGCCTTCGCTGCCGCTGTTCCAGCTTATATTGTCGTTGCCGCCGTCTCGGTTGTCTTCGCCGTTGGCCAGGTTGTGCTTTTCGTTGTAGCTGACCTGATCGTACAGGGTGAAGCCGTCGTGGCTGGTGATGAAATTGATGCTGTTGCATGGTCTGCGACCGTCATCTTGATAGAGGTCGGCGCTGCCTGCAATGCGGGTGGCAAGCGGAGCCACCATGCCCTCGTGGCCGCAGAGGAAGCGACGGACATCATCGCGGAACTTGCCGTTCCATTCGGCCCAGCGCCGGTTGGTGGAAAAACTTCCCACCTGATAGAGGCCAGCGGCATCCCATGCCTCGGCAATGATTTTGGTGTGGGCAAGGATGGGGTCTTCGGCGATTTTTTCCACCATGGGCGGGTTGGAAAGCACGTTGCCCTGCTGATCGCGGCCCAGAATGCTGGCCAGATCGAAGCGGAAGCCGTCCACGTGCATCTCGATCACCCAGTAGCGCAGGCAGTCCATGCTCAGGTGGCGGACCAGGGGATGGTTGCAGTTCACCGTGTTGCCGCAGCCCGAGAAGTTGAGATACTCCCGGCTCTGCGGGTCCAGTAGGTAATAGATGACATTGTCCAACCCCCTAAAGCTGATCACCGGGCCGTCGCCGCCGCCTTCCGCCGTATGGTTGAAGACCACATCGAGAATCACCTCAATTCCGGCCCGATGCAGTGCCTTGACCATTTCTTTGAACTCCCGAACTTGGTTGCCGCTGCGGCCATTGACCGCGTAGGCTGCCTTAGGGGCGAAAAAGGAGATGGGGCTGTAGCCCCAGAAATTTTTCAGCCTCTCCCCGGTGAAAGGATTGCTGTTGGTGAGTTCTTGCTCGTTGAATTCGGTGACTGGCAGCAGCTCCACTGCGGTAATGCCGAGCTTTTTGAGGTAGGGAATTTTTTCTACCAGCCCCTGGTAGGTGCCGCCGTGGGCCACGCCGGAGCTGGTGTGTTTGGTGAAGCCCCGGACATGCATCTCGTAGATGATGCTCTCTTCCAGGGGGATATTGAGGGGCCGGTCGCCTTCCCAATCGAAGTCATTGCCGATGATGCAGCACCGCCGTTGGAAGGAGCTTAAAGGGCCGCAGAGGCCAGTGCGGCAGTAAGGCACTCCCCATTCGGAACCCCCGGTAAGGGCCTTGGCGTAAGGATCGAGCAGCAGATTTTTGTCGGAGAAGAAATGGCCAGCGCCTTTGGGGTCGTATGGGCCGGACATGCGGTAACCATAGCGCAGGTTGGTGTCGAGATCGTGGAGCAGGATATGCCAGATGTGGCCGGTCCGGTTGATCTTCGGGTCAAGGGGGATCTCGGCGCAGGGATCTTCGGTGCCGGATTTGAACAGCACCAGGGTCACGGCCTCCGCGTGCCGGGAGAATACGGCGAAATTGACCCCCTCCGGCTTGAGGAATGCGCCCATGGGCAGCGGGTATCCGGCACTTGTGGTGAATTTTTCTTTGCTCATGGCATAATTCCCCTTGCGTGGAAAGAAAACCGTAACTATTATTGATAATAATTACTAATTTAGAAACTAGTTGTTTCATTATATCGTTTTCCGCAAAAGGAAGGAAAAAAAACCGAGGAGGTGTGCTATGGGATTAGCGGACAGGTTGGGCATGACTGGGCACCATCTGACAATTGACTGGGATCTCACCCCTTCGGACACTTTTGCCATGTTTGAAAGCTGGGGCGGCAAGGACCAGGAGCGGATTCGCAGCAATTCGGAGCTTCATTATTATTTTTACATCGATAACTGGGGTTCTTCGGCCAAGCTCTGTCTGATGGAGCGGGGCGTGAAACACGCCAAGATTATTGCCCACATTGACTGCCCGCAGGAGATGCTGAAAAAATGCGTGGCCCAACAGGGTGTGGACATGCGCGACAAGAGCTACGCCATTGACGAGGGGATCAAGCAGTGGCTGCTGGAAAAAATTGTCGAGAGCGAAGATTCCTCCCGGATCGCACTGGTGGACAACTCCGTGGCGCAGGAGGCCATGGAGACCGGGCTGCCCCAAAAAGGCGCCCCTCTGCCAGTTGTGGAAAAAGTCAGCCTGCGCGCCGCCGGTATCGTCCTTACCGAGCAGGAAGTGGCCGACCTGGCCGCCAAGCATAATTTTTACGACAGCCGTCACAATCCCCAGGGCAATTTCCGCAACGCCTTGGTGGACAACGGCGAGGGCCTGACCGTTACCGACCAGGCCACCGGGCTGATGTGGCAGCGCGGCGGCTGTGATCTCACCGCCGTCCGCAATGTGCAGAAATATGTGGCCGAGCTCAATCGTCAGCGCTTTGCCGGATTTGATGATTGGCGGCTGCCCACCATGGAAGAGGCCTTCTCCCTTCTGGAGCCACAGGTGAATGCAAAGGGCGCCCATCTCCATCCCTGTTTTTCCAGGGAGCAGCCTTTTATTTTTCTTGCTGATCAGCGCAAACCCGGCGGCTATTGGTTTATGGATTTCAAGCAGGGCACGGCGTTCTGGGCTTCGGGCTCCATCCCCGGCGGGTTTGGCAGGGTGTGTCGCTCTGTCTGATTGCGGAAAAGAAATGAGAAAAGGAAAGGGCTGCCCCTGGAGTGGGGGTGGCCCTTTTCTTTTGTGGAGTTGGGAGCATGCGGACCAACAAATTCTTGCAATTTGTCCGGCCCGGTTATAAAGAATCTACAAGATTGCACTGTGCATTAAGTCTTCCCGCCCGGATATCGGCGGGAATTTATTCCCTGAAAAAAACGCAAGAGAGGAAACGTCCATGCCTGAGTTCAACAATGTCACCATCGTGAAAAAAGCCAATGTCTACTTCGACGGCAAGGTCACCAGTCGGACGGTGGTGTTTGCCGACGGGTCCCAGAAGACCCTGGGCGTCATGCTGCCCGGAGAGTACGAATTCAACACGGCGGACAAGGAGATCATGGAGATCATGGCCGGCGAGCTGGAGGTTTTGCTGCCGGGGACATCGGATTGGAAAACGATCAAGGGCGGCGAGGCCTTTGAGGTGCCGGCCCATGCCAAATTCAGTCTGAAGGTCAGAATCCTTGCTGATTATTGCTGCTCCTTCATCAAATAGAAAGAGCTGTCTCCCGCACGGTCTTTTCCCGTAATTCTGCGGGGTGACTGCCTTGCACAGCGGCGCATTGTTTCGTCCGATTGCCTGTGATACTATACGACGTATCTGGAAAAAATCGGGAAGCGCTTTCTGTTCGGAGGAGTCTCATGGGAATACCACGAAAGATTCTGTTGCTGTTGCTTTTCTGTCTTCTGGCAACGCCAGCCCTGGCCAAGCAGGAATGGCTGAGTGTCGCGGTGCGCAACGGGGCGCTGCGCCAGCAGCCCATGCCTTTTGGCAAGGTTGTCGCCAGCCTCGGCTATGGCGAGCGGGTGGATGTGCTCGAGGAACAGGGCCTCTGGCTCAAGGTGCGGGATCAGGGTCAAGGCCGGGAGGGCTGGATGCACCGCGCCAGCCTCATTGCCAAGGCCATTGTCCTGAAACCCGGAGAACGGGTCAGGGCCGGAGCCTCGGAGGATGAGCTGGCCTTGGGCGGCAAGGGCTTTAACGCCCAGGTGGAGGCCGAGTACAAGGCCCACCAGAAGAATCTCAATTACGCCTCGGTGGACTGGATGGAGCGCATCCAGGTGAGCCCGGAGGCCATGCGGGAATTCCTTGCCAAGGGCGGATTGCAGAACCCCGAGGGAGGCAACGGCCATGGCAAATAAACGGGCCCTCCTCGTCGTTGTCTTCTCTGTCTGTTGCGCCCTGCTGGTCAGCGGCTGCGAAACCACCAATGTCGGCAATGTCATGGATGGCCTTGGGGCAATCCAGGTGGGCAATTTCCGACTCAGCGAATCCCAGGTGGGGGCGATCAAGAAAACCGCTCAGGCCATGGACAAGGCCTTCACCGATATCACCCCGGAGCAGGAATACTATGTGGGCCGAGCGGTGGGCGCCACCCTGCTGGGGAAATATCGCCCTCGCACCGAGGCCAAGGCCGTGCAGTACCTGAACCTGGTCGGCCAGTCCCTGGCCAGGGTGTCGGACATGCCGGAAACCTACGGCGGCTATCATTTCGTGCTGCTTGAGGATGACGCAATCAACGCCTTTGCCGCGCCCGGCGGCTTGATCTTTGTCAGCCGGGGCATGCTGCGTTGCTGCCAGGACGAGGATACCCTGGCCGCAGTGCTGGCCCACGAAATCGCCCATGTTCAATTGAAGCACGGCCTGCAGGCCATCAAGACCAGCAGGCTGACCAACGCCTTCTCCATCATGGCCACCGAAGGCGCCAAGCAGGCTGGCGGGCCGCAACTGGCTCAACTCACCGGAATTTTTGAAGATTCCATCCACGACGTCACCGCTACCTTGGTCAACAGCGGGTATTCCCGCGCCTCGGAACGGGAGGCGGATGCCGCGGCCCTGGTGATTCTTGGCCGGGCTGGCTATGACCAGCGGGCCCTGGTCGGGATGCTTGCCGAGATGAAGAAACGGCTGAACCCGCAGGGGTTGGATTTTGCCAAAACCCATCCCGACCCGGCGGATCGGATCGCCGAACTTGAGCCTCTGCTTGCCGAGGCCAAGACCCCGGCTGGCAAGACGCAGCGCCAGCAACGGTTCAAGAGCGCCATGGGCAGCATCTGATCGTGATCAAAAAAGGTTGTGCCGGGCTTGGCCTCGGTCTGATTGCCTGTGTGGTGGCGTTTCTCCTCTGGCATCAGGGCGCGCTCGCTGGTTTCGAGCATGCAACCTGGCAGTGGCGGGTTGCCCATTTTGCCAGACCTACCCCGGCCACCAGCCAGTTGCGGATCATCGCCCTTGACCAGAAAAGCCTGGACTGGGGGCGCAAGGAAAACGGCTTGTCTTGGCCCTGGCCCAGACAGGCGTATGCCACGGTCCTCGCCTTTTGCAAACGGGCGGGGGTCAGGGTGGTCGCTTTCGATGTCCTGTTCAGTGAGCCCTCGCTTTATGGGATTGCCGATGATCAGGCCTTGGGGCAGGCCATGCGGGAAAACGGTCCGGTGGTGCTCAGCTACACCCTTGCGCCTCCCGGCGAGGTGACGGGTGCGGGTGAATCTCCTCCGCCCGTGCTGACAATCTCCGGCTTTGCCCAGTGGCTGGCCAAAAGCCGGGCGCCGGTATTGCCCAGGGCGGTGACCATGCCGGTGCCGGAGCTGGCCGCCAGCGCCGCCGGGCTTGCCAACATCAGCAACCATCCCGATTCCGACGGGGTATTCCGCAGGGCTCCTCTCTTTGTCAACCTTGCTGGCCGACCCGTGCCTTCCTTGGCCTTGGCTGCTTATCTTGCCGGGGCCCCTGGCCAGGTTCCCCTGTCGCTCAGCAAAAATCATCTACAGGTTGGGGCGCTTGCCGTGCCGCTGGATGAAACGGGGCAGGCGATCCTCAATTTTCGGGGGCCATCCCGCACCGTCCCCACCGTTTCCCTGGCGGCGGTGGTGCAGTCCGAGCTCCAGCTTGAGGCCGGGGAAGCCCCGGTTATCGATCCGGCGGAGTTCAAGAACGCTTACGTTTTTTTGGGCATGACCGCCCCAGGCCTCTACGATCTGCGGGCTATCCCCATCGACGGGGTCTATCCGGGGGTGGAGGTCCATGCCACCATGCTGGACAATCTCCTGTCCCAGGATTTTCTCCGCGACAGTCCGGTCTGGGTGGGTGCGGCCTTGACCCTGTTTTTCGGGGTGCTGGCCGCAGTGGCCATCCTTTTCTGCCGTAACGCCTGGCAATCGTCCTTGGCCTTTGTCCTCCTGCTCCCCCTGCCTTTTGCCGCAGGCTTCATCGCTTATGGCCAAGGGGTCTGGCTGCCTGTGGCTGTGCAAGCGACGGCGGTGCTGCTTGCCCTGGTCAGCGGGGTGGTGTTCAACTTCGCCACCGAGGGGCGGAAAAAACGCTACATCAAGCGGGCCTTCAGCCAGTACCTCCATCCCACCGTAATCGAGCAACTGGTGGCCAATCCCGAGCGATTGCGCCTTGGCGGCGAGAAGCGGGAACTGTCCATCTTCTTCTCCGATCTGGCCGGATTTACCACCATGTCCGAGCGGCTGGACCCGGAGCGGCTCACCCTGCTCCTTAACGAGTATCTCTCGGCCATGACCGATATCATTTTGGAATCAGGCGGGACCATCGACAAGTATGAGGGTGATGCCATTATTGCCTTCTGGAACGCGCCGCTTACGCAGATCGATCATGCCAGCCGTGCGGTGCAGACCGCCTTGCGCTGCCAGGAGCGGCTGGCCGAACTGCGCCCTGATTTCAAGGTGCGCTTTGGCTGCGATCTGTTTATGCGGATCGGCATCAATACCGGCCCGGTGGTGGTGGGCAACCTCGGTTCTGCCCAGCGTTTTGACTACAGCATTTTGGGAGACAATGCCAATGTCGCGGCCCGGCTGGAAGGGGTCAACAAGGAGTTCGATACGGAGATCCTCATCTCCGAGGCGTGCCGACGGCAACTGCCCGCCGGAATACAGGTGCGGGAGATTGCTCGGGTGGGGGTGGTGGGCCGCAAGGAGCCCATCACCGTGTTTGCGCCCCTTGCTTCGGGACGCAACGGCAATGATTTGACCGACCGGTTTGCGACAGCGCTTGCCCTGTACTACCAAGGCGAGTTCGCCGAAGCCCGGTCAGCGTTTCAGGATCTGGCTGCAGATGATGGCGTGGCTGCCCGTTATGCCGCCCGCTGTCGGGAGGCGCAGGATAATCCCCCCTTTTCCTGGGACGGGGTATGGAGGATGGGCAGCAAATGACGCGCACCGCAGCAGGGGCCAAGGGAGCCTCATCCTTGGGGCTTGTCCGCCCATTTGTCCGGCAATATTCCCCCCGCCTCGCCGGCGGGCTTGCCGCCCTGCTGGCTGTTGATCTTTTGCAGCTCGGCATCCCCCGGTTTGTGAAAAAAGCGGTGGACCTTCTCCGGGAGGGCGCGGCCAGCCAGATGGCCCTGGCCCAGATCGCCCTGGCTATTTTTCTGCTTGCCTTGGGAATTGCCGGTTGCCGCTTTGTCTGGCGGTACCTGATTCTCGGTTTTTCCCGGCTGGTTGAGCGCGACCTGCGCGATGATTTTTTCCGCCATCTCCTCACCCTTGACCGGCCATTTTTTCAAAAAAAGCCGGTGGGCGAGATCATGGCCCTGGCCACCAACGATCTGGCCGCAGTGCAATTGGCCGGGGGCATGGGCCTGGTGGCCTGCGCCGATGCCGCGATTATGGGGATCGCCGCCCTGGCCTGCATGGCCTATATCAACCCGCACCTCACTCTGATCGCCGTAATCCCCATGCCGCTGCTGGCCCTGTTGACCAGGGTGCTGTCCGCCCGGCTGCATCGTCGTTTTCTGAAGGTGCAGGAGCAGTTTTCCCACCTCACCGAATTTGCCCGCAGCACCATCACCGGCATCCGGTTGCTCAAGGCCTACACCCAGGAAGGGCCGCAAGCCGAGGGGTTCAATCGCCTCGGGCGTCAGTATCAGCAGGACAACATCCGCCTGGCCAGGGTGCATGGCACCTTGTTTCCCATCTCCGGGCTGGTGGGCAATGTCAGTCTGCTGCTGGCGATTTTTTTCGGCGGGCGGCTGGTGATCCTCGGCACGATCACGGTGGGCGATTTTGTCGCCTTTATTTCCTATCTCTATATGCTGACCTGGCCCATGATGGCAGTGGGCTGGGTGGTCAATCTCTTCCAGCGCGGACTCACCTCCCTGGGGCGGCTGGACGAGGTCATGACCGCCAACCCCACCCTGGCGGACCCGGCGCAGCCTGCCTCCTTTCCCGCCGGGTCAACGGAGATCAGCCTGCGGAATCTCCATTTTCAGTACGAGGGGCAGGAGCAGGCCGCATTGGCCGAGGTGAGCTGTGTTATCCGGGCAGGGGAGATCGTCGGCCTTGTGGGCCGAAGCGGCTCGGGGAAATCCACCCTCTGCCATCTCCTGGCCCGGCAATATCCTGTGGAGAACGGGGCCATCTTCCTCAATGGCGTTGATATCAACTGCCTTTCCCTGGCTACGGTGCGCGAGCGGGTTGCCTATGTGCCCCAGGATGTGTTGCTTTTTTCTGATACCGTGGCCGCGAACATCGCCTTTGGCAACCCGACCGCCAGTCAGGAGCAGATCGAAGCCGCAGCCAAAATCTGCCGTATCCATGAGGAGATTCTTGGTTTCAGCGAGGGGTACCAGACCCGGATCGGCGAGCGTGGGGTCAAGCTTTCCGGCGGCCAGCGCCAGCGCATCGCCTTGGCCCGAGCCCTTCTTCTCGACCGGCCCCTGTTGATCATCGACGACAGCCTCTCCGCCGTGGATCTGGAAACCGAGCAGGAGATCATCTCCGGCTTGGCCGCCTTTCTGCCGGGGCGGACCTGCCTCATTGTCTCGCACCGGATCGCCCCGTTGCGGGACGCGGTGCGGATCATGGTTCTGGAGGAAGGTCGGCTGTTGGCCCAGGGCAACCATGCCGAGCTGCTGGCGACCAGCCCGTTTTATCGTACGATGTACCACCAGCAGCAGATGCACCGGGAAGAGGAGCTGTAATTTTGAGCCTCTTGCAAAACTCTGCCAAATTGAATCCCCCTCCCTTGACGGGAGGGGGCCAGGGGGTGGGTGAAGTTTCAACCTGCCGATTTGACATTTATTTCCCCCTCTCCCTAACCCTCTCCCGCAGGGGGAGAGGGAACTTGTTGGGTTTTTGCAAAAGGTTAACCTGTGCACGATAATTACGGCTATTTCGAAGAAGACCAGTTGGGCAAGTTCGGTGATCTTAGCCTGTGGCGGCGTATTATCTTTCTGGGCAGGCCGTACTGGCTCGGGGCCTTGCTGGCTGTGCTGCTTTCCTTTGTCGTGGTGGGCTGTGGTCTGTCTCTGCCCTATCTGATCCGCTTGGCTGTGGATGATTTTATCCTCAATACCGGGCCTGCCGTCGAGGTTCGCCTTGCCGGGCTCAAGCACCTGGCCCTTGCCTTTTGCGGCCTCATGGCCTTTGAGTTTCTCGGCAATTTTGTCCAGGTGCTGATCCTGGAGTGGACCGGACAAAGGATTATGCCCCGGATGCGGCAGATGATGTTTGTCCATCTCCTGCACCT
>JAPLJG010000056.1:26901-36528 GCA_026388735.1 Deltaproteobacteria bacterium | reverse complement strand
CTTGACCGCAGGCTGGCCACGAATCATGAAAATCTCCGGGATGTCATTGCCAGTAAAGATGTTGCCCTGTCCCATACTTCAATCTCTCTCCAGCGAGACATTGCCCAACGCGAAGAAATGGAGCGCGAGTTTGCCAGGGTCAGCCGCCAGAATCAGTTGATCCTCGATGCCGTGGGCGAGGGGATTTTTGGCCTTGATTCCCAGGGTAATCATACCTTTGTCAACCCGCAGGCCGCGAAAATGCTGGGCTATGAGCCAGAAGAGCTTGTCGGCCATCCCAGCCATGCCATCTGGCACCATAGCCGCTCGAATGGCGCCCATTTCCCGGATGTCGAGTGCCCCATCTACCAGACTCTGCGCGACGGCAATATCCATCATATCGAGGACGATTTTTTTTGGTGCAAGGATGGTACAGGTTTTCACGTTGAATACACCAGCACCCCCATCATGGAAGAAGGACGGCTGGCCGGGGCCGTGGTCAGCTTCAAGGATATCTCCGACAAGAAGAAGGCCCTACGCGATCTTGTCGCCAGTGAAGACCGGTACCGGACCATAGCCAGCACTGCCCAGGACGCCATTATTCTCATGGACGATCATGGCCGGATTGCCTATTGGAATCCTGCTGCCGAGCGAATCTTCGGCTTTAGCGAAGGTGAGGTGCTGGGCCGTAATCTCCATGAGCAGCTCATCCCGACCCGGTTTGCTCCTGAGTTTAAAAAAGGGCTGGCACGGTTTTGGGCCAGTGGCGAGGGAAGCGCCATCGGTAAGATCCTGGAGATGACCGCCATCCGCAAGGGAGGTAAGGAGTTTCCCGTGGAACTCGCTATTTCCGCCCTGCCTCAGGAAGAGGGCTGGTGGGCAGTTGGCATTGTCCGAGATATCTCGGAACGGGTACGAGAAAAGACGGAGATGGAGGCTTTGCAGGTCCAACTACGCCACTCCCAAAAGATGGAGGCCATCGGTACCCTGGCGGGCGGGATTGCCCACGATTTCAACAATATCCTCGCCGCCATTATGGGCTACACGGAGCTTGCCCTGCTTGAAGTCAAGGAAGGAAGTCTTCGAGATACGCTCATCGAGGTGCGCAGGGCCAGTGGCAGGGCCAAGGATCTGGTCGCCCATATCCTTGCTTTCAGCAGACAGGGGGAGATGGCCAGGACGCCGGTCAATGTGGTGCCCATCATCAAGGAGACCCTCAAAATGTTGCGGGCCTCCTTGCCGACGACCATTGAGATCAAGCAGGCCATGGAGCAGGATATCGGCAAGATTCTGGCCGACCCCACCCAGATTCATCAGGTGCTGATGAATCTCTGCACCAACGCGGCCCATGCCATGCGGGAGGCTGGGGGGGTGCTCGAGATCGGGCTTTCCCAGGTGCATCTGTCTGAGGAGCCGGTTCTGCGCACCTTTGCCCTTGCCCCCGGCAACTATCTCAGTCTCACGGTGCGTGATACCGGGCCAGGCATTGATTCGAAGATCATTGACAGGATCTTTGACCCATTTTTCACCACCAAGAATCGGGGTGAAGGCACTGGCCTGGGCCTGTCCGTGGTTCACGGCATTGTCATCAGTCATGGTGGGGCCATCGAAGTACAGAGCGTGCCGGGGCAGGGGACGCGCTTCGTGCTCTATTTTCCTGTGCTGGAGAGCGTCTCGGAAATTGTGGAGGCTGCTGTTTCTGCCGCCCCGCCAACCGGCAAGGAACGGGTGTTGTTTGTTGATGACGAGATCGCCCTGATCGAACTGGGTGAGAGGATTCTTGTCTACCTCGGCTATCAGGTGACAACCCGAACCAGCAGCGTCGAGGCGCTGGAGCTGTTCCGCGCCAAGCCGGATGCCTTTGATCTGGTTATCACCGATTACACCATGCCCAACATGACCGGCGGCGAACTGGCCAAGCACATCCTTGCCATACGACCGGGGATACCGATTGTTCTCTGCACCGGGTTTAGCGAGGTGTTTACCGAGGAGAAGGCCCAGGCTTTGGGGATTCAGGGCTATGTTATGAAGCCCATCTCCATCCACGATCTTGCCAATATCTGCCGAAAAGTCCTTGATCAGGCAGGCACATAACCGCTTGTCCCAGCAGCCTTTTTGCTTCCGTTGTTTGCTCGTTACTGCAAAATCTCATAGCTGCGCGTTTCCGGATTCCAGCGGTAGCCTTTGGCCGCCCAGATCTCTTCGATCAGCTTCTTGCCGAAATGTAGGCCTTCAATGCCCCCGTAAGTTTCGTTGACGAAAAGTAGCTCCTCATCGTCTATCCGGCCATCTTTATTGCTGTCCGCCCAATGGAAGGGGCTTGCTTGCAGGGAGTCGTTCCCGGACAACGGAATGCTGGGGTTGTCATCCGAGCGGACCGTGATCCCTCCGACGAATTGATGGGTGGTGTCTAGCTTCGTCTCGGGCTTAAGCTTGGCGAGGTAGCTGTACACGGCATGCTCGCCGGTTATCTTGCCAATCCACTTGAGTACCGGAGGGTCGCTTTCCTGGTTGGTAAATTGCGGCTTGCCTTGGGCCGGGATGCAGTCCGGGGGCAGGGTTTCCTTGAGGATCAGGGCCATCGGCCTGGAAGTGCCGCTGGTTGTTACTTCAATGACCACCGGAAAGGGGATGCCGGGGGTTGCATGCGCGGGCAAGGTTCTGACGGCGGTCACCTGGCCTTCCCCATCGTTACCAATATACCACCAGATCAGGGCCAGGCCGGTAAGGACGAACAGTAAAATGGTACTGAGCAAGACGACGACAGGCCGTGATCTCAGTCGGGACCAAAGCGGTGCGGTGTGCGGTGCGGCTGGTTTGAGCGCGGGTGAGGCTTCCGGCCCGGCTGGCTCGGCTGCCGGGCCGGAGGGCGGGGTTGGGTTTTCTTGCTCGGGCGGCGCACAGGCCTGGGGAGATTGCGGCTCTGCCGCGGGTGTGGGCTGGCCGTGGTCAATAATGTCCGCCATCTGGGCCTCCAGGGCCTCGGCGAGTTTGACGGCGTTTTCTTTTTTGATTGTGGGGTAGCGGCGGTTCTCCCAGCGAGAAATGGTGTCGGTGGTGACCCCAACCACCGTGGCGACATAGAGCTGGGTCAGGCCTTTTTCTTCCCTGATCCGGCGGATTTTGGCGCCGTCTATGTTGACCATGGGGATGCCGCCAGCCAGAGGCTTTTCTGAATCCATACTGGGTGTCCTGCTCGTTGAGTTTCTGATAATATTATCGAGCGATGATAGTAACAAATCCGTTCGCTGAGGAAAAGCAATCTGTTTGTTTTCTGGCTAGTCACCGAATTATGCTCCTTGGTAATCTGCAAGGAACAGGGCGAAGTCGGAGATTCCTGCTTTATACCATATCGGGATTCGATTATAAGCCAGGATGGATGGCGGTATTTCGTTTTGTTTGTAAGAGGAGAAAAACCCTTGGCCCATGAAAAGACCGAACACTTTCTCCCAGCCTCCGGGGCGGAGATGGCTGCGCGCGGCTGGAAATATGTCGATGTGGTGCTGGTCACCGGGGATGCCTATGTGGATCATCCCTCCTTTGGTGTGGCCCTGATCGGCCGTCTGCTTGAGGCCAACGGCTACCGGGTGGCCGTGCTTTCCCAGCCCCGGCATCATAACCCGGACGATTTCCGGCAGTTCGGCCAGCCGCGCCTTTTCTTTGGCATAACCGCAGGCAACCTTGACTCCATCGTGGCCAATTACAGCGGCAACGCCAAGGTCCGCGACCGCGACGATTACTCACCCGGCGGCAACCCCTATTTCGGTGACCAGGCGGAAAAAAAGCTGCGGCGGCGGCCGGACCGGGCCACCATCCTTTACAGCAATCTTGCGCGTGCCGCCTATCCTGCGACCCCGGTGGTTCTGGGCGGGCTGGAAGCATCGTTGCGCCGGTTTGTGCATTACGATTATCAGCAGAAGCGGCTTCGGGGTTCGGTTTTAACCGACGCCAAGGGTGATCTCTTGATCTATGGCATGGGGGAGCGGGCGGTGCTGGAAGTGGCGGCCCGGCTTGCCAAGGGCCAGGATCTGTCCGGTATCCCAGGCACCTGCGAACGGTTGACGGAAAAGGAGCTGGAGGCGCGGGGGATTTCCGCGCCTTTGCTGTTGCCTTCCTGGGCCGAGATCCAGGCCGATCTGCCCCTGTTTCTTGAGGCCGAACTCACGGTGGACCGCCAGGCCAGGGCCTATGCCCCCGAGCCCTTGTTGCAGTACCAGCAGGCAGCCTGGGTGGTGCAGCACCAGCCCGCCGCGCCGCTTACCACGGCAGAGCTGGATGCCCTGTACAGCCTGCCTTTTACCCGCAAACCCCACCCGGCCTGTGGCGATGTTCCTGCCTGCCGGATGATCCGGGATTCGATCACCATTGTCCGCGGGTGTTGCGGCAATTGCTCTTTTTGCGCAATCTCCAGGCACCAGGGGCCAAAGATCATCAGCCGAAGCCGGGATTCCGTGGTCCAAGAGGCGAAGCGGCTTGCCGGGCAGAAGGATTTTTCCGGCACCATCAGCGATCTTGGCGGTCCTACTGCCAATCTGTACGGTACAGGCTGCACCAGTCCCCAGCCCTGCAAGCGCCACGATTGCCTGTATCCCAAGGTGTGCAAATTTTTCAAGATTGACGAGCAGGCCATGCTCGGCCTGCTGGACGCGGTGGCTGATTGTGCCGGAGTCAAGCATCTTTTTGTCTCTTCCGGGCTGCGGATGGAGCTGTTGGCCAGAACCCCGTTGCTGCTGCGGAAACTGCTCCTGCATCATACCCCTGGAGCGATGAAGATTGCGCCGGAGCATACGGAGGATAAGGTGCTGCACCTCATGCACAAGCCGGGGGTTACGGTGCTGGAGGAGTTTCTCGCCCTGTGTCAGGAGATCGGCGAAAAGGCGGGGAAGAATTTCCATTTCACCCCCTATCTGATTGCCTCCCATCCCGGCTGCACCCTTGCTGACATGGAGAAGATGGCGGCGCGCCTTGGTACTCTCGGCCTTGAAGTCCGACAGTTTCAGGATTTCACCCCCACGCCGGGGACGATCTCCACGGCTATGTATGTCACGGGCCTGGATTGCGAGAAACGTATGCCGCTGCCTGTGGCCAAAAAGGACAGCGAACGCCGCGCCCAGCGTCAGGCTCTGGATATCAGGGCTTCTGGCCCGCAAGTACCGGGGTACAAGGGCAAGGCTCCAAGTGCGGGTGGCGGGCAGAAAGGCGTTTGTCGAACGCGATCAGAGAAGCCGGGCGAGCAGCGGCAGGGTAACAAAGGAAAGTACGATGCCAAGGCCAATCAGGGCCGCGGTAAGCCTCGGAGATAACCCGGCCATGATGGCCAGGGCGCCTGCGGAAACCATGGGCGGCATTCCGGCCTCAAATATGGCCACCTGGGCGGCAAGGGTACTCAGGCCAAGCAGGCGGCAGAAAAGAAGGGCAAGCAGCGGGGCAACGGCCAGTTTGATAATGAGGCCTGCGCCCAGGGGCTTTAAAACCTCCGGGCTGAGGCGCAGGGTGAGCTGAAAACCAACCGCGACCATGACCACCGGGACCAGGGTTGCAGCCAGACCATTGAGCAAGGCCAGCAGCGGTGCGGGAAAGGTCTGGGATCGGCAGGCAAGGGCCAGAATCAGCGCGATGAAGGGCGGAAAACTGACCACCCGGCTGAGCACCGAGGCTGCGGTCGGCTTGGTCCCGCTCCCATACAGAGCAAGGACCACGGCCCCATAGGTGGCCAGAGCCAGGAACGAACCCAGTTGGTCGTAGAGCACAGCGTAGGGGATTCCGTTTTCTCCGAAAAAAGCCTGCACCATGGGGATGCCGAAAAATGAGGTGTTGCCCAAGGGAATCAGGAGCAGCAGGACGCCGATGATCTCTCTTTCCCAGCCAAGAATTTTGCCCAGGAGAATGACCATCAGGGCGGAAACCGCGAGCATGGTCCAGGCCATGATGACCGGCACAAGAATGTCAGAAGAAAAATGCAGTTGTGGAACCTTGAGCAGGACCAAAGCCGGGAGGGAAAGGTAGATGGCAAACAGGTTGAGCGCCTGTGAGGTTTCCCTGGGGAAATTGGGCAGACGCCGCAACCCCATGCCCATGAGAAGAAAAGAGATGGTGAGGACGAAATTTTCCATGGCCAACCATATGTTGAAATTTGGCCGGTGTCAATTCCCATGAAACAGGTAATCACCACCGAGAAGCAGCCGATCAAGCTCTGGCTAGACGATATTGAAGCCGGAGCCCTTGCTCAGGCCAGAAATCTCGCCAATCTTCCCTTTGTCTTTAAGCATATCGCGGTGATGCCCGATGCCCATCAGGGCTACGGCATGCCCATCGGCGGGGTCATGGCCTCGGAAGAGGTGGTGATCCCCAATGCGGTTGGCGTTGATATCGGCTGCGGCATGTGCGCCGTGCGGACTTCGCTTTCCAGCATCTCCCAGGAGAAACTGAAATCAGTGCTCACGGAGATTAGGAAAACCGTGCCCCTCGGCTTCAAACACCACCAGCACAGGCAAAAGGCAAGCCTCATGCCGCAGACGGATATTCCCTTGGTCGATCTGCCCATGGTTGCCAGGGAGTACCAGAGCGCCCTGACCCAGTTGGGCACCCTGGGAGGAGGCAATCATTTTATCGAGATCCAGAAGGGCAATGACGGCCATATCTGGCTGATGGTCCATTCCGGCAGCCGCAATCTCGGCTTTAAGGTCGCCAATCATTACAATCGTCTGGCCATGGAGCTGAACAAGCGGTGGGGCTCAAAGATACCCTCAAACTGGCAGTTGGCCTATCTACCAATCGACAGCCAAGCCGGACAGACCTACCTCCATGAGATGCGCTACTGCGTGGACTTCGCCTATGCCAACCGCAAGATGATGATGGAGCGGATTAAGGATGCTCTGCTGGCTGTGGCGCCGCCGGTGTTTTTTGAACCCATGCTCAATATTGCCCACAATTACGCGGCCATGGAGACGCATTTTAAAAAGAATGTCATGGTGCATCGCAAGGGGGCAACCCGGGCCCAGGCCGGGGAGATCGGCATTATCCCAGGCTCCCAGGGCACTCCCAGCTATATCGTGCGCGGCTTGGGCAACCGGGAGAGTTTTGAGTCGTGCGCCCATGGGGCAGGCAGGAAGATGGGGCGCAAGCAGGCCCAACGGCAGCTAAACCTGGACCAGGAAAAGAAACGGCTGGACGACCAGGGAATCATCCATGCCCTGCGCGCGGTGGGGGATCTGGAAGAGGCGGCCGGGGCCTACAAGGATATCGATCAGGTGATCGACAACCAACTGGATCTGGTGGAGGTGCTGGTGGAGCTACGCCCCCTGGCGGTGATCAAGGGGTAAGCTGCCGATGTGTTTTTGCAGGCAAGGTTATTTTTGCGCTGTTGCCAAGAGTTCTTGACAACGGGCTGTGGGCACTCGATAATTTAGCAGCTATTCTGGGTGCCACCTCGGCACTTCATTTGAGAAAGGGGGATGTATGGAAAATGTGAATCCAAACCTGATAACCTGCATCGTCCAGCGCGGCGAGGCAGACCGGGTGGTGGAGGCGGCGATGCAGGCCGGGGCGGAAGGGGCTACCCTGTATTATGGGCGGGGCACCGGGGTACGTGAAAAACTTGGTTTTGCCGGGATGTTCATCAAACCGCAAAAAGAGATCATTCTGATCATCACCAAGAATGAACAGACCGATGCAGTGTTTGACGCGGTGGTCAAGGCGGCCAAGCTTGAGAAAAAGGGGCAGGGCTTCGCCTTTCTCCATAAACTTGATCGCGCCATCGGTTTTGTGACCAAATGACCCCCTGGCCAACGGGCTCTTCGCATATGGGACCTGCATAGATGGGCCGATATTTATTTTTTTCCGGCTGCGCGGTTGCGGCTTTGCATCTTGGCGGGTTTACCTCCGGGGAGGTGCTTGCTTCGCTGCTTGGTTTTCTTGCCGCCAACCGGGGAGCGCTTTTGACTTCAGGCCTGATCGGGGCCCTCGCCCTGGTCTGTGCCTCACTGCTTTTTGGCGGGATTGGTTTTTTCAATATCCTCTATGTGATGGCCAAGGCTGTTTATGAATTGGTCCAGCTACTTCTTTGCGCCATGGCCGTTGCTTCTCTGGTGTTCTGGTTCGATCTTGGGATTAATCTCTGGCTGGAGGGCGGAGGCGCCTTAGCGGTTGTTCTGTACGCCTGGCTCTATGCCGCAGCCTTCAGCCTGCGGGTCTTTGATTTCAACCATCCGATCAAGGAGGTGCTGCTTTCTTTCAGCGTCCTTCCTTTTTTCTGTCTGTCGGTGTTCTGGGGCAGTGGTCTGATCCGGTAGCTGGTCCTCAATAAAAAACGCCGCCGGTCACAAGACCAGCGGCGGACTCAATTACAAACAATGGCAGAAAAACTGGGGTTGGCTAAACCATGCCCAGGCGGTTCAATCGTCAAAATCACCTGCCGGGCCTTTGTCGGTGCCGAGGCTGGCAGCCCGTCGGGCGATCTTTTCTCCGGTCCACTGGGCCGGATCTTCGATGCGGCCAACTTTTGGTCCCATGTCGTAGGAACCCTTGTCCAGAATGGCCTTGATCCCCAAGGGCGCGCTGTCCTGGGCGTTGAATACATTGACCAGCAGATTGTAGACAAACTCTTCCACCCGCTTTACCATCCGGTCCCGGATCGCCGTGGGCTGGCCCATCAGTTTGGGCTCAAAGGGTAGGTTCAGGCTCTTGTAGTTGCCTTTTTTCCAGCCGTTTGCCTCGGCGTAAGCCACCATCTGCTGCCACATTCCCTCGGTGACTCCGGCGTCTTTCACCTTGATGAAGTTGCCGTCTGCGTCCAGGATGGCGTTGCCGTAGTCGTTGACCTGCAAGCCCCAAGAAACCATCTGTAGGGCCGTGGCCACATTGGCCTTGGTGGTGGAGGTTTGCGCGGCGATCTCCCGCAGCCGCTCCGAGCTGTTGCCCGAGGTGCCGTGCTGGGCGCCGGAAACATGATAAGGGGCCAGGCCGGCGTGAACCTCGGCGGTGAGCCCTACCTGAATGCCCTGGCCGCTGTCTTCAATGCCGTGGGTGGTGCCGTTGTTCAAGGCGATCCAGTCGGGGAAGATATTGTGGGCGTTGAGTCCCTGGATGAGGAAGAGTGCCTCCGCCGGGGTGGAAAGCCCTTGGTCGCCCTTGATCTCACCGATCTCTGTTTCCAGGCCGGCCCAGGCGGGCACCAGCTGCGTCAGAGCCAGGTTGGTGAGCAGGTTTTTGTCATCCGGCATGTGCGAGGCGTCGATGGCGATGGAGGTGATGCCCGCCTCGAAGATAGTGGGAATCTCCACCTTGGCGAAATCAAGATCCGCTTCTTTTTTGATCCCGTAATGGTCGGCATGGATGGCCACCGGCACGGTGATGCCCAGTTCGTTCATGGCCTGGTCCACCTGCATTGCCATGTTCCAGTAATTCGTCGGGCAGTAGGCGTTGGCTCCGCCCTCGGAGCGGGCGATCTCGATGATGATCGGGGCGTTGGCCCGCTGCGCGGCCAGTAGAGCCCCACGGATGATAAAGTTGTTGCGGCCGTTGGCGGCGATGGTCATGGCCTTGCCCTTGGCCCGTAAGGCCCGGTCGATCACCTTACCGCTGACGATCAGGGCTTTGGAGTTTGGGAAAAGCCTGACAATATTGGGTGGCCGTCCGACGGCAAGCGCT
>JAPLJG010000056.1:10321-26887 GCA_026388735.1 Deltaproteobacteria bacterium | reverse complement strand
CCGTATGTGGGACACACATGATGGAACCTCCTTGGTGTGCGGGGAATCTGTTGGGTTGTCTGGCGTTATTATAGTGGATCGGGGCAAGGCGTCATCAAAAAAAATCAACGGGGCAGGGGTGGAATGTATCTCAGTGTATCACTGGTTTTTTCGCATCTGCTCAGTCAGCAGCGTGAATTGCCGGTCTAATTCAGGCAAAAGTGCGGTAAGCGCCTCCAGGCTGCCTGCCTTTGCCGCCTTCTCCATGGCAAAAGCCACGGCGCCAAAAGCCATGCCGCACACAGTAAGCGCCGCGCCCTTGATTTTGTGGGCTTGGCTTCCGGCCTCTTCCAGCTTGGCATGGTCGATATATTCCTTGAGGATCGTGAGTTGGCTGGGCATATCATCGAGAAAAATGGCGATAATTTTTTTCGCCAGTTCTGTGCCCAGGCGGTCTGTCAGGGCCTGGCGGTCAAAAACAGGGGGAGGCGCGGTTGAATCGTTTTCCCTTTGGTCCTGACTTGCCGGTCTGCCTGGTTGGCCCGGACTGCTCAGCCATCTCACCAGTGTTTCCTCCAAGGCCTGCGGCTCGATGGGCTTGGTGAGGTAGTCGCTCATCCCGGCCTCAAGGCAGTGTTCGCGATAGCCGTTCATGGCATGGGCGGTCAGGGCGATGATCGGCAGGTTCGTATTGCTTGCCTTGGTTTGTCCTGAGCGGATCAGTTGGGTCGCGGCAAAGCCGTCCATCTCCGGCATTTGCACATCCATCAGGATCAGATCGTAGGGCAGCGTTTCCAGGAGGGTGATTACTTCTTTTCCGTTGGCGGCAACATCGGCGCGGAATCCGAGGTTGCCGAGGATGCCCAGTGCCACCTTCTGGTTGGTGATATTGTCTTCGGCCAGGAGAATCCGGAACCGGGCGCGTTCTTCCTTCTGCTGGATCGTGGGGCGGATGGGCACCTTCTTTGTTGCGACAGACTGGGGCTGTTCCCCGGTCTGCGCCTGTTTTTTTAGAACCACCGTGAACCAGAAGGTCGAGCCCTTACCCTCCTCGCTTTCGACCCCGATCTCACCGCCCATGATTTCGGCCAATCGCTTGCAGATTGCCAGACCCAGCCCGGTGCCGCCGAACTTGCGGGTGGTTGAGGCGTCCACCTGTTGGAAGGCGTTGAAGAGCAGGGAAATTTTGTCCTGTGGGATTCCGATGCCCGTATCGCGCACGGTAAAGCGCAGGGTTACTTGGTTATCGTGCTCGCCAACCAAAAAAGCTTTAACGGCTACCTCGCCTGCGGCAGTGAATTTGATGGCATTGCCCACCAGGTTGACGAGAATCTGGCGCAGGTGGCCGAGATCTCCGGTGAGCAGGGCAGGTACCTCGGGGGCGACACTGAGGCTGAGGGTGAGTCCTTTGTTCCGGGTGGTGATGGCATGGAGTTCGGCGCACTGGTCCAGGGCGTTGCGCAGATCGAAATCCAGTTCCTCCAACTCCAGATGATTGGCCTCGATCTTGGAAAAGTCCAGGATATCGTTGATCAGGTTGAGCAGGTCCTGACCGCTTGCCTGGATAAGTTCGGCGTAATGGCGTTGGTCTTCATCAAGATTCATACCCAGCAGCAGACCGGCAATGCCGATCACCCCGTTCATGGGGGTGCGGATCTCATGGCTCATGTTGGCCAAAAAGGCACTTTTGGCGATGTTGGCTATTTCTGCCGCCTGTTTTGCTTTTCGCAGAGCCTCCTCTGTTCGTTTGCCGGAGGAGATGTCGTAGAGGGCAAGGAGCACATGTTTTTTGCCCCCGAATTCCAGGGGCGAGGCGTTGAGGGAGAAGAAGAATTCCCATTCCTCACCACCGATGACGAAGCGCTGCTGGGTTTCGGCTCCGCGAACTTCCTCTCCAGTATTCAGTGTGTGCTCAATGGTGTTTCGGATGGGGCATTTTGGACAGGCATCGGTAAAGCCGCAGCCCCGGAGATCGTTTGCCGCCTGCACGCAGAGGAGGACATCACCCGGCTGGTGGCCAAGGATGTCGTCGGCTGTGTCCCTGCCCATCAGGGAGAGCATTTCCTTGTTGATCCGCACCACATTTGCTTTTTCATCGAGCAGCAGCATGCCCACCTGGGCAGTATCGAAGATGGCCTGGAGGTTGGCGCGTTCGAGTTCTAATGCTTCCTCCGCCTGCTTGCGGTCGGTAATGTCGTTACCCACGGCTTGGTATTCGATGAGCTTGCCGTCCGTTTCATAAATCCCCTGGTGGGTCCAGCCCTGCCAGCGTATCTCCCCGTGGGGGGTTATGATGTGGTGCTCGAACTTGGCCAGAGGATTTTCCCTGGTGATTGCGGCTGTGCGCTCGCGGATGAGGGTGATATCCTGGTCCGGGATATGGGGAATAAAGTTTTTGCCGATCAGCTCTTCCCTGGTTTTCCCGTAGTAGCGGGCATATGCGCCGTTGACAAAGGAGAGCCGGCCATCGGAACGATAGCGGCAGATGAGCTCGGTCTGCTCCTCGACAACCGACCGGTAGATAGCCCCGTTCTCCGGGAGCGGCTCATCTGGAGGGTTGTCTTGCCGTGGGGCTTGTTCGCTAGGCATTATGTGTTTCCTTTTCCTGTTGCAGGTGCTGCTTGACCGTGGCCAAAAGCTCTTCCGGCTGGAAGGGTTTGCTGAGATATTCGTCCGTCCCGGCTGCCAGGCATTTTTCCCGATCTTCGGCAAAGGCAAAACCGGTCAGGGCGATGATGGGCAGGTGCCGCCCGGTCTGCCGCTCATTTTCCCTGATTTTTGCTGTGGCTGTGTAACCGTCCATGATGGGCATCTGCATGTCCATAAGAACGAGATCGATGTCCGCATGCTCCAGAAGAGCGAGGGCCTGTGCGCCATTTTCGACAACACTGACCCGCCAGCCGACAATTTTGAGCATTTCTTCGGCCAGAACCCGATTTACATAATCATCGTCAACTACCAGAATGTGGGGGATGTTCTCCGCTTCCCGCAAGGTGTGCCGGGTAATAACGGTGGCATTTTTCTGCGGGGAAGCGGGTTGGGCAAGGACCAGGCCCATTGTTTTAAGAAGATCGGTCTGGGAGAGGACGCCGGTGAGATAGGCGCCAACTCCAAGCTGATGGCAGCGCAGTCCATCTCCACGGAACCCGGATGGGGTGACGAGGATGAGAGGGATGTGCTGTAAGCGACTATCTTGGCGAATTTTTTCGATGACAGGAAAGCAATCCTCGCTGATGTTGAGGATCAACAGGTCATAGGATGGGTGTGGGAGTTGGGGTGGCCATTCAGCAGGGGGGGCGATGCTGTCCAGTTGCTTGAATGAATTTGGTGGCAGCTGGTCAAGCAGCAGGGGCGGGCTTGCGGCATCCTGAATCAGGAGCAAGCAGGCTTCCCGCAGCAGTGCAAGGGGCGCTGCCGGGCTCTGATCGGCCTTTTGGGGCATCTGACTGAAGGGGAGCGAAAAATGGAAGTTGGTGCCTTTCCCCTCCTCGCTTTCGAGCCAGACCGTGCCACCCATCATTTCGATGAGCTGACGGCAGATGGTCAGACCCAGGCCGGTGCCGCCGTATTTGCGGGTCATGGAGCCGTCTGCCTGGTGAAAAGGGGCAAAGATGAAATGTTGTTTGTCTTCCGGGATGCCGATGCCGGTATCCTGAACACTGAAATGCAGGGTTGTTTTTTCTTCGTTGTGCTCGGCCATCTCCACCCGAAGCGAGATGGAGCCCTGTTCGGTAAACTTGCTGGCGTTGTCCAGCAGGTTTGTCAGAACCTGCCGTAGGCGACCCGCATCGCCCAACCACTGGTTGGGGATATCCTGAGCAATGGCCAGAGTGCTTGCAATGCCCCTCTGTTCCAACTGTACGGCAATGGGGCTGAATATTTCGTTTAAAAGATCACGCAGAGCAAAATCGGTTGTGTCAATCTCCAGCTTGCCTGCCTCCAGTTTGGAAAAATCAAGGATTTGGTTGAGAATGCCCAGCAGCCGTTCTCCGGATTTTTTTATCATCCCCAAGTATTGTTGCTGTTTTTCATTGAGTTCGGTGCCCAGAGTGAGGGTGGTCATGCCGAGAATGCCGTTGAGCGGGGTTCGTACCTCATGGCTCATGTTGGCCAGAAACTCCGATTTTGCCTGGCTTGCGGCTTCGGCTGCTTCCTTGGCCGCATGGAGATTGACCAGGTACTGTTGCTGCGCGGTGATGTTCTTGAAATTTTCCACAATGCCAAGCAGTGTTCCGTTTCTGTCCCGAAAAGGTGTTGCCGTGCGCAGGAAAATTAATTCCTCCCCGCTGCCGGTGAGTCTTTTCACCTCGTCCTCGGTTCGCGGTTCGCCATTTTTGATTCGGGTTATGGGGCAGCGAGCCGTATGGCAATCAGCGCCGCCGAAGCACTCAAAACATTTTTCATGTTGTATATTATGGAGGTCGTGCGGGAGCATGCCCCTCAGGGTGTCGTTGACCATCTGACAGGTAAAGTCGGTGCTGATTACCCGCATGCCGTCGGCGGCGGTGTTGAAGATCTGATTCATTTCCAGCAATGCTTCCTGGGTCGCGGTTTCGGATTTTGTCCGTTCCGTAATATCAAAGGCGGCACCGATTATGGCGCTGGGCTTGCCATCCCCTTCGGTGGCAATTTTTGTTTCATAGAGGATGAGTTGGCGGATACGGCCGTTCGCGTCGCGGAGCTGTAGTTCATTTGTCTCAATTTCTCCGGTGATCGTGGTCCCGTGGTCATCAAGGGTTGGTTTGCTTGTCGTTGGCAGAAACGGGAATATTTCGGTCATTTGCATGTCGGGGAGTGCTTCTCTAGGGAGGCCGGTGAGGTCATGGAAGGCCCTGTTGGCGCCTAGGAAATAGCCATTGCTATCTTTATAAAAGATCGGGGTGGGTATGGCATCGAGGAGTTGTTGTTGAAAGCGGAGACGATTCCGCTGGACCCTGAAAAAATAACCGTGCAGGGCCAGGATCAAGAGCATAAGGGCGGTGCCGCCGAAATAGAGCTGGATAAGGTTTGGCAGGGCAAGCGCAAGGTGCGAGTCTTCCTGGTAGGAGACGCGAAACCCGGCCACCTGTTGATCAAAATCATGGATTGGCAGAAAGGATATAACAAAGTGCTTGCCGTTCAGTTTGAGTGTTTTGGTAAAGCTGTTTTCTTGTCGTAGACTTTTCACAACGGTGTTGCGGAGTTTCCGGTTAATCGCGGTGATGATCGCCGGCGGTGTACGGTGTTTGTGCAGATCAGAAAGGGAGGATTTTTCCTCTTGTTCCTGGTAGAAATCCTCGGAAAGAGGGGAGAGCAGACGGTTTTTCGCGACAGAGGCAAGGAGTGGACCGTCTGCCACGGTTTTTTTTAGGATGAACCGGTAGTCGGTTTTGTATTGTTGGGAAATTGTTTCTTGGAAGAGCGCGGGGGGCAGGCTGAATTCCACACAGCCCAGGTAAGCCCCGTTGTGACTCAGCGGAAAGATGAAGCGGAAAGCTTCGGTATGACGGCCAACCTCAAATCCCTCTATGTACTGTTTTTCCTGGCGGATTTTTCTGATGCTCGGCCGGATGGTTGAAAGATTGTCGTCATACAGCTTCGGTTGGTGCATGCGGAGAAAAGTTGTGCCGTCTGCAAACACAAAATGCACCTGCGGGAAGAGATCTTTTTGGATGAGGGCGTAGGTGGGAGAAAATTCCTCGTAGAGTTGGCGACGGAGCCGGTCCTTTTCTTCTGGGCCGGCTTCTGCAGCATCGTGCAAGAGGGTGAGAATCTCCGGGCGGTTTATCAAGGAGTTGTAAAGGAGCCGGGCCTGCATCCGATAAAAGGCGATGGTGGCGTCGTGGGATCTTTCTTCCTGCGCGAATATCTGCTGGAGATAGCTTTCTTGGTCCGTATTTTTTTCATGGATCAAGAAGCCTATCAAGAGAAGCTGGAAGAGGAAGAAAATCAGGGTGTAGCTCAGCAACACGCGGCGTTTTATGGCCGGGTTGCCGGGGGGGGCGAATCTAGCGTCCGTTAGCTCGGTAAGTTGCTGGTAAAATTTCTTGACCCTTTCCGGCCAGAGCGTGTGGAGCATGGGCGCTGATCCTTTATGGTTTGTCGGCGGGGCTCAGCTCTGTGTCCCTGGCGCGCTGAAAAAATTCTGGATGAGTTCATAGAGCTTTTCTTTGTGGAGAGGCTTGAGCAGATAGGCATCGCAGAGCTTTTCCTGGAACATCCCGACAATGACCTCTTTGTCGCTGACCGCAGTGGTCATCACGATCCTACAAGATTTGTCCCCCCCCACCATTTCCGCTTCCAGTCTCCGCATCTCCCTGGCCACCTCAGTGCCGGTCATGCCTGGCATCATGATGTCCAGGCAGATCAGGTCGTAGGGTCGTTTTTCCACCAGGGCGCTTTTGAAGGCGAGGATGGCTTCAAAGCCGTTCACCGCGATATGACAGGTGCCCAGAGGGGAGAGGAATTCCTGGATGATGTAGCGGCTGATGAATTCGTCTTCCACGATCAGAGCGGTGAGCCGGGGAAGTTGCAGCAGGTCCACGGCTGTGGGCTGTCCGGTGTTTTGGGGAGGCGGCTCAGGGGCCGGAGCGGTACTCTTGGGCGCGGCTGGGGCTTGCGGCGTTGGCGCCACGGGTAGTGGGGTATGTGGCGGTGTCGTGGCGGGTGTGCTTACCGCTGCGATGAGTTGTTGGATGAGATACTGAGATTCCTGGGTTATCTCCGGGGCCGCAGGGTTTTCTGCCTCAAGAATGATCTTGATTTGGTCGCGTGCGGCAAGGAAAACATTGAGGCATTCTTCGTTGAGTGTGGCCTCGCCTTTGCGGATGGCGTCGATGGCGTTTTCAAACTTGTGGGCAAAATCAGCCACTTCATTGAAGCCGAACATGGCGCCGGAGCCTTTGACCGTGTGCACTGCCCTGAATATTCGGTTGATATGCTCGGCGTTTGCCAGGTCGGCCCGGAGCAGCAGCAGGGTCTCTTCGATATCGTCGAGAAGTTCGAATGCCTCTTCTTTGAAAATTTCGTTTTCCATACAATCCCCTTTTGAGCAAAGAAAAAGGCCGCGAAAAAATCATCTATACAAGAAAAATTGTACATGAGATGATTTGGAAAACGTTATTTTTTTTAGAACCGGGTGCAGTGTTTTTTTTGTGTGCATGGGGATTGCCGGGCAACAACAGCGGAGGACTTGTCTATGGCGGAAGAAAAGTATCGGGAAGAAACAGATGATGATTGGGCCGATGACAACGAGGATACCCAGAAGGACAAGTATCTGACCTTTCATCTGGCCAAGGAGGATTACGGCATTGAGATTCGTTTCGTCACCGAGATCATCGGCATCCAGCGGATCACCGAGGTGCCGGACATGCCGGAATTCTTGAAAGGGGTGATCAATCTGCGCGGCAAGGTGATTCCGGTGATGGATGTCCGTTCTCGCTTTCATATGGAGGCGCGGGATTACGATGAGCGGACCTGCATCATCGTGGTCAACATCAACAACACCTCCATCGGCCTGGTGGTGGACAAGGTGCAGGAGGTGGTGGACATTCCCGAGTCGCAGGTGGAGGCGGCGCCGGAAAAAGCCAGGGGCAAGCGGAGCCGATTTTTGCAAGGCATGGGCAAGGTCAATGACGAGGTGAAGATCCTGCTCAATGTGGAGCAGCTTCTTTATGAAGAGGAGTTGGAACAGCTTGTCGGTGTGGTGGAGGAAAGCAGCCAATGATTGTCTTCGGCAAGTGCTCTCTTCGTAAACGGGGGTTTGATGGCACAATCGTATTAGGTCTGGGAAATAAACAAGGTCGGAGGGAAAAATAATGTTCAAACAATTACAGCTTGGGACCAAGTTGCTGGCGGCATTTTTAGTGATTCTTCTGTTGACCGGCATGGTGGCCTATGTCGGTTACCGCGGCATGGGTAGCGTGTATGACCGAGCCGACAAGACAGATGACGTAAATACCATGTACAAAGATTTGGTTGAAGCCCGGCAGCAGGAAAAGAATTTCATTATCCGTCGGGATGATGAGTACATAAAAAAGGTTGAGGAAAATGTTGCGGAGATAAAGAAACAGGCCCTTGAAACAAAGGAGAAGTTTAAGAAGCAGAACAATAAGGATCAGATGGACACGGTGATCAAAGAGATCGATGATTATGAAAAGGCTTTCAAGAGTTATGTGGTTGTAGCGAAAGAAAAAGATCAGCTCCAGGCGCAGAATCAGAGCGGAGAAAAGCTTGCCGATGTAAACCGTCGGCTTACCGAGGCTGATAAGACCATGGTGAAAGCGGCCAGGGAAGCCCAAAAGCAATGTGAAGATGCCAAGAAAGACCAACAAAAAAAGATGGAGGAGGAGATAATTGCCGCTGATAGGACTTTGCTTGGGACAAGCCTTGCGGCGATAGTGGTAGGTCTGTTTCTTGCTGTGTTCATTGCCCGCTCCATCACCAACCCTGTTGCAAAAACGCTCACCATGCTGTCGGAGCTGAGCAAGGGACATTTGGATACGCGGTTGCGGATGGAGGGAGCGGACGAGATCGCTCAGATGGCCAAGGCCATGGATGATTTTGCCGACAATCTGCAGAACAATTTTGTCGTGGCTTTGGAAAAGATCGCCGACGGTAATTTCGCCTTTGACGCCCACCAAATGGATGCCAAGGATGCCATCGGTGCAGCCCTGAAGAAGACCCTGGAAGACATGAACGCCACACTGAGCCAAATTTACCTGGCTGGCGAGCAGGTCAACTCGGCAGCGGCCCAGGTTTCCTCTGCCAGCCAGTCGCTCTCCCAGGGGGCCACCGAATCGGCCGCCTCGCTTGAAGAGATCACCAGTTCCATGACTGAGATGGGCTCGCAGACCAAGCTCAATGCCGGCAATGCCACCCAGGCCAACCAGTTGGCCGGGCAGGCCAGGGATGCCGCCCAGAATGGCAATCTGCAGATGAAAGAGATGGTAGGAGCCATGGGTGACATCAGCGAGTCGGCTCAGAATATCTCCAAAATCATCAAGGTCATCGATGAAATCGCCTTCCAGACCAATCTGTTGGCCCTCAATGCTGCGGTGGAAGCAGCCCGAGCCGGTCGGCATGGTAAGGGCTTTGCCGTGGTAGCTGAAGAGGTGCGCAACCTGGCGGCCCGTAGCGCCAAGGCCGCAGGCGAGACCGCCGAGCTGATCGAGGGCTCGGTGCGCAAGACCGAAAAAGGCACACAGATTGCCGACCGCACCGCCGAGGCCTTGGGCGAGATTGTCATATCGGTGGGCAAGGTTACGGATCTGGTGGGCGAGATTGCCGCCGCTTCCAACGAACAGGCCCAGGGTATTTCCCAGGTGAACGAGGGGCTGGGCCAGATCGACCAGGTCACCCAGCAGAACACGGCCAGCGCCGAGGAATGCGCCGCCGCGGCGGAAGAGCTTTCCGCTCAGGCCGGGCAGTTGCGGCAGATGTTGGCAAGGTTCAAGCTGAAAATGGCCAGCGGCAATCAGCAACAGTTTGCCCCGATGCAGCCGCAGCAGATGGCTGCCAACCGACCGCAGCTTGATTACGGCGGTTGGGGCGGTGGCGGTGGAGTCAAGGTTAAGCCGAGCAGCGTTATCGCCTTGGATGATAAGGAGTTCGGTAAGTATTAACCAATAAAAAATCCTGGGGGCTAGTCGTTTGGCTGCCCCCAGGTTGCTTGAGAAGACTCGCATTTTCTATGGATACAACCCTCGCCATCAACGACCAGGAATTTCATCTCATCCGAACCCTGGTCTACGACCGTTTTGGGATCAACCTTACGGATCAGAAACGCTCCCTCGTGGTGGGCCGTCTGCAAAAGCTGTTGCGGGACGAGGGCTTTGCGTCTTTCCGGGATTATTACGAGTGCGTTATCCGGGAGACCTCCGGTTCGGCCCTGGATAAGTTGGTCAACCGGATATCCACCAATTATACCTATTTCAACCGTGAGCATGCCCATTTTGATTTTTTTGTCCAGGAGGTGTTGCCCTCTCTGATTGCGCGGCTGAAAAAACGAAATACTCGCGATCTGCGAATTTGGAGCGCGGGTTGTTCCTCCGGCGAGGAGCCATACATGTTGGCTCTTCTGATGATGGAATATCTGGGCAACGAATATGGTATGTGGAATGGCGGGGTTCTGGCCACGGATATCTCCGATCAGGTGTTGGGTAAGGCCAAGCTCGGAATGTACGGAGATGAACAGGTTGAACGGATTCCCCCCCAAAGCAAACACAAGTATTTCACCCGGCAGAAGGAGGGCGGTTGGTTGGTCAATGAGGCGCTCAAGAAACAGGTGACCTTTCGGCGTTTCAACCTCATGAACAAGCAGTTCCCTTTTAAAAGTCCTTTTCAGGTGATCTTTTGCCGGAACGTGATGATCTATTTTGACTCGGAAACCAGGGATGCCCTGGTGCAAAGGTATCACCAGTGTCTGGAGCCCGGAGGCTATCTTTTTATCGGCCATTCCGAAACCCTGGGTCGGCAGCAGGAGTTGTTTCAGTATGTGATGCCTGCGGTGTATAAAAGGATATAACTGTCCAGCAGCACCACATCTGCGTCGCAGTCTTGCTGCGCTCGCTTAGCTGTCATCGGCCAGCTCATGTGCAATAGCACACTTCGCAGACCTCTTCCTCGCATCTGCGGCAGCAGCGAAGCGGCGCTGCTGAACAGTTATATGTTGGATATGCTAGGTGAAATAGTTTAGGGAGTGCCAATGAACCAAGGCGGTAGAAAAATACGGGTTTTGGTGGTGGATGATTCTTCGTTGGTGCGAACCATCCTTTCCCAGGGGCTTGCCCAGGACCCAGGGATCGAGGTAGTGGGCAGCGCGCCCGACCCCTATGTGGCCCGCGACATGATTGTGAATCTCAATCCCGATGTCATAACCTTGGATGTGGAAATGCCGAGAATGGACGGGGTTGAATTTTTGCGCAGGTTCATGCCCCAACACCCCCTGCCGGTGGTCATGGTCAGCGCCCTTACCCAGCGGGGCAAACAGATCACCTTGGATGCCTTGGAGGCTGGAGCCGTGGATTTTGTCACCACGCCGAGCACCGATGTGGCCCGAGGCTTGACCGACATGCTCATGGAGTTGCGAACCAAGGTGAAGATCGCTTCCACCGCCAATGTTTCTCATTTCAAGGAGCGGCGGGAGGCCCTGTTTGCCGGAAAGGTACTTTTTGTGCCCAAATCCCTACACGAATCCACGGACAAAATCATTGCCATTGGCGCTTCCACCGGCGGTACCGAGGCGATCCGGGAGGTGATCACCCGGTATCCGGTCAACACCCCAGGGGTTGTCATTGTCCAGCACATGCCCAGCGGCTTTACCAAGATGTTTGCCGATCGGCTCAACGAGCTGTGCGCCATGCAGGTGAAAGAGGCGGAAACCGGTGATCGGGTAATGCCCGGGCGGATTCTTATCGCCCCAGGGGAAAAGCATATGCAGGTAGTGCGTTCCGGTGGAATCTATGAGGTGGTCTGCAAGGCAGGGGAAAAGGTCTCCGGGCATTGTCCCTCTGTGGATGTGCTCATGCATTCCGTGGCCCAGCATGTCGGACGCAATGCCGTGGGGGTGATGCTCACCGGTATGGGGCGGGACGGGGCCGAGGGCATGCTGGCCATGCGCAAGGCTGGAGCCAGGAATCTGGCCCAGGATGAGCGCAGCTGCGTGGTGTTTGGAATGCCCAAGGAGGCCTTTGAAAATGGCGGGGCGGAAGTTCTCGTTCCGTTGGAGAAGATCGCCGAAGCCTCGCTGTCCATGTTGAACAAGTTAGGATAAGAAAGTCAGAATACGGATTGTGCTGAGCAGTTAATTCTCAATATTTATGGGACGGGAACATGGCTGAAAAACTTTCCAGTGAACAGAAAGAGATAATTCAGGAATTCATTCAGGAATGCATCGATCTGCTGGATCATCTTGAGCCAACAATCATCGGCTTTGAGGAATTCACGAAACAAGGGCCTTTCCTGCCAACAGCGGAAAGTGTGCCGGTCATGGACGAGGTGTTCCGGCTGTTCCACTCCGTCAAGGGCAGCGCCGGGTTTTTGAATTTTTCGTTCATGGCCAGCACCGCCCATGCGGCGGAAAATCTGCTGGACCAGATCCGCAAAGGGCAGCAGCCCATGACCAATGAGCATGTGGATCTCTTTTGCCAAACCATTGATTTCATGCGGGAGGCCTTGGACTATGTTGCTGGTAACCTGAACGACCTTGGCATGGAGGAACAGGCCAAAGTGCTTGCCAGTCAACTGCAAGCGGAGATCGGCGGCGGCAGTGCTGGCGGGTCTGTCGCCGGGCAGGCACCGGTTAAGGGGCAGGCTAAGGCACGGGCTAAATCATCGACTAAGGCACCGGCGGTGGTGGCAGAGCCGGATATGCCGGTTCCTGATCTTGCCATTACCCCGGAACTGGTGAACGCCTTTTTACAGGAAGCAACCGAACAGCTGCAGGAGGTCGAAGAGGGGCTGCTGGTCTGGGGCAAGGATTCGGAAAACAAGGAGGTCGTGGCTGAGCTGTTCCGCAAGATCCATAGTTTTAAAGGCAACTGCGGATTTCTCGGGTTCCGCGATCTCGAACGGTTGAGCCACCGCATGGAAACCGTGCTTGACGCGATGAAGTCCGGGATCGGTCCTGCCAATGCCAAGCCGGCGGATGCCCTGCTCAACCTCTGCGATGTCTTGAAAAACTCGTTGGCGGATATTTCCCAAAAAGGCCAAGGCCGGATTGACGGACTGGATCTCTATCTGGAGTTGCTGGCGGATTTCATTCCTGGCGGCCCGGACAGTGACCCTTCCGCCCAGGCGCCACGGGTGGGTGAGATTTTAGTGGATAGCGGGGTGATTACTCCGGAAACCCTTTTTGCGGCCCTTGATATCCAGCAACAACCCTTGGGTGAGGTCCTGGTGGGCATGGGTGCGGCTTCGTCTGAGCAGATTGACAGCGCCTTGGCCGAACAAGAGAAATTCAAGGTTGCCCCAGGTGCCGAGCAGGCCCATCCGGCCGCCTCTTTAAAGCGACCGGATATCCGGGTTGATCTGGACAAGATCGATACGCTCATTGACCTGATCGGCGAGATGGTGATCGCCGAAAATATGCTGATCCACAGCCCTGATCTGGCTGGGCTGGTGTTGGAGAATTTCAGCAAGGCCTCCCAACAGATGAGCAAGTTGGTCAAGGAGTTGCAGGAGGTGGCCATGACCATTCGGATGATTCCGGTGGCCGGGCTGTTTAATCGGATGACCCGCCTGGTGCACGACCTCGCCCGAAAGTCCGGGAAAAAGGCCGATCTTGTTTTGGTGGGCACGGAAACCGAGCTGGATAAAACCGTGATCGAAAAGATCACCGACCCCTTGGTGCATCTCATTCGCAATTCCATGGATCATGCACTGGAAAGCCCGGAGGAGCGGCTGGCTGCGGGCAAAAAGGAAACCGGGATAGTGCGTCTGGCAGCCAGTCATGAAGAAGGGGAGGTCTGGATCAGGATCGATGACGATGGTCGGGGGCTTAATCGGGGAAAAATCCTGAAAAAAGCGAAGGAAAAGGGACTCATCCAGGGAGACGGCTCCGAACTCAGCGACAAGGATGTCTCGGCCCTGATTTTTCTCCCCGGGTTTTCAACGGCGGACAAGGTCACCGATGTTTCCGGTCGAGGGGTCGGGATGGATGTGGTCAAGCAGAACCTGAACCAGATAGATGGCAAGATCGACATCGACAGCAAGCCTGGAATCGGCACCAAGATTATCCTCAGGATTCCTCTGACCATGGCCATTATCGATGGCATGCTGGTCCGGGTTGGTGATGTCCGCTACATCATCCCCATTCTCTCGATTCGGGAATCGTTTCGGCCGGCAGCCAAGGCTATCACCGTTTCCCCGGAGGGACAGGAGCTGGTGCGGGTGCGCGACCGGCTTTTTCCGGTGTTGCGGCTCCATCGCTTGCATAAAATCACGCCGGCAAGTGAACTTTTGAACGAGGGGATACTGGTTCTGCTCGAAAACCAGGGCCGGAATGTTTGCCTTTTTGTCGACGAGATTTTAGGGCAGCAGCAGACGGTGATCAAGGGCCTTTCCGAATATATCGGCAAGATCGGCCAGGTCCGTTGCGTATCCGGCTGTACCATTTTGAGCGATGGCGAGGTGTGCCTTATTCTCGAAGTCCGGGGTCTCACCGATATTGCCGAAGGGGCGGACTGAAATGACTGAGCAGCGCCAGATTATTCCCGATTCTCCCGTTGATTTGACAGAGATGAAGAAGACTGTCGGGGGGAAGATCGAGGTGATCCGGGTTTTGGTGGATCATGTTCTGGTGGATTTCCCAGAGAAATTACGGCAGCTTCGACATGGATTGGCAGTCGGTGATGCCGGTCAGGTTCGGATCATAGCCCATACCCTGAAAAGCTCTTTGGCCAGTTTTGGCGCGGCAGAAGCCAGGGAGATTGCCAGAGCCCTGGAGATTTGCGGGGCCACCGGTGAACTGGCCGGAGCTGAGAAAATACTGTCCCAGCTTGAGCAGCATATTGAGAGGATTATCGTCTTTTTTTCAGGCCCTGATTGGTTGGACAAGGCATAGCCCAAAAAAACCCGGATCATGTCGACAAGTTGAGTTCCTGACAAGGAGAAAAGCTCCATGAAAATTTTGATAGCCGAAGATGATTTTATCAGTCGCACACTTTTGCAGGAAATGCTCTCCCCCATGGGGATTTGTCATGTGGCCATGGATGGTCTCGAGGCCATGGCCGCTTATAAGCAGGCCTTGGAGACGAAAGAGCCCTATGATCTTGTCTGTCTTGACATCATGATGCCCAATCTCAACGGTCAGGAAGTGCTCAGGCAGATTCGGGATATTGAAAAAGAGCGGGGCATCTGGGGGTCTGATATGAGCAAAATCATTATGGTCACAGCGCTGAATGATGCAAAAAATATTATGGCCGCCTTGATGAAGGGCTCATGTGATGCCTACCTGGTGAAGCCAGTTGACCGCGACAAGCTGTTTGCCGAAATAAAAAGAATGGGGCTTGTGGCTTAGCCTGCCTGGGTTGAACTGCTGATTGTTCGGCGATGGAAGATTCATGGCAAAAACAAAGGTTGTAGGGGTTGGCGAGTTTGCGGTTTCCAAGGATCCGGAAGAGGTAATAAAGACCTTTGCCCTGGGTTCCTGTGTTGCCGTGATCTTTCTGCATAAGCCGACCAGGACGGTGGGCTTGATTCATGTGGCCTTGCCGGAATCCAGCATCAGCCCAGAAATTGTCAAGGATCGCCCCGGCTATTTTGCCGATACCGGCATTCCGGCCATCCTGAACAAGATGGCGGCTACAACCATGCTGGCTGGAAGTCTTGCCCAGGGCATGGTGGTGAAAATTGCCGGGGGGGCAAATGTTATGGATACGAATAACACTTTTAACATCGGCAAGCGAAATGTGCTGGCCTTGAAAAAAATTCTCTGGCCGCTGGGCATGGGGCCGGTGACTGAAGACGTAGGTGGCAGTAACAGCCGGACCGTATCGGTGTCGGTGGGGACGGGGAAGATTGTCTTGTCCTCACCGACGAAGGGCGAGTGGGAGATATGAACAGGCAGGAAAAAGAGGTCGCGGTCCGCCAGGCCATCAAGAATGTGCCGCTTATTTCCAGCGCTGTCGCCAGGCTTTTAGAGTTAAGTGGGGAGTCTGAGCACGGTATTGCTGAGATTGTCAATATTGTTAGATACGATGCGGTGCTCACCGCTAAGATCCTCAAGGTGGTGAATTCAGCCATTTTTGCCAGGCAGGCGGAGGTCGTGTCTGTTGACCATGCCGTGTCTTTGCTGGGGGAAGATATGGTGGTGGGCATTGCCATGTCCGAGGCAGCGGGATTGCTCTTTGAAAAAAAATTGGAAGGCTATGCAGCGGAGGCCGGTTCGCTTTGGCGGCATAATTTAAAAACAGCCATTGCCGCAAAAATAATTGCTGGACATGCGCGTACCGAGGTTAACGGCGATTTGGCCTTTACCTGCGGCCTGCTCCACGATCTTGGCAAAGGGGTGGTATCTGATTTCTTAAAGAAGACCCCGCAGAAGATTCAGCAGGCCATGGAACAAAAAAAGTTTCCAGATTATGTCGCAGCCGAGCGCGCCATTCTCGGTATTGACCATGCCGAGGCCGGCTATGAGTTGAGTTTGAACTGGAATCTGCCGACGCCCTTGCCAGAGGCAATACGATTTCACCATCAGCCGGCCTTGGCGGACGAGGCGTTGAAGCCTCTGGTCTACAGCATCCATCTGGCCGATATCGTAGCCATGATGTCCGGGGTGGGAACCGGTTCGGATGCGCTGCAATATTCGTTGGATGCCGCCTACGAATCGTATATTGCCTTGAGCAGCGATGAACTGGCCATGGTGATGCTTGGTGTAGAGCAGGAATTTTCCAAGGTTGCCACAGTGTTTTGGGGTAAAGAAGAGGAGGCGCCGGAATGCGCATAGCCATTGTGGACGATTCAGGCACAGCCCGGATGTTTATCCGGCGGTGTCTTGAGATTGCGGGGTTTCAGGGGGCTGAAATCATTGAGGCGGAAAATGGCAAGGACGCCCTGGAAAAGATCAGGAGCGCACCGGTAGATCTGTTGCTCACCGATCTGACCATG
>JAPLJG010000056.1:5768-10305 GCA_026388735.1 Deltaproteobacteria bacterium | reverse complement strand
GACGGCACCACCCTGCTGAAATGGATCATGGCGAATCCGAAATTGTCTACACTGCCGGTGCTGGTCATCTCCAGCGCCGGGAACCCGGCAAAGGAGATTGAGCTGAAGGCCTTGGGCGCTATGGGCGTTTTGGATAAGCCTGTTTCGCCGGCGAAACTCAATACGCTGCTGCGCGATTTTTTGGAAAAAGGAGGGCAAGAAGGTGACCAGTGAAGAAAGAAACTGGACCGGGATCATAGTCCCGCTCATTTCCGAGATCATCGAGAATACGGCCTTTACCGAGGTGATGCCCAGCGAGACGACTCCGCAGTATGATTTAGCGGCCCAGGGGGCCTCATTGTTGGTGCATGATCCTGTTCAAGGGGAGTTTCAGCTGATTATGGAGAATAGCCTGTTGAAGTATTTGGCCAGTATCGTGTATGGGCCAATGGCTGGCGAGTTAAACGAGCAGAGCGAAGGGGATTTTCTCGATGAATTGCTGAACACCATTGCCGGGAGATTTTTGAGCGCAATCTTGCCTGAGGACAAGAGCTTCACCCTGGGAATTCCGGAAAGGTTCTGCGGCCCGTTCAATCTGCCCGCCCCGCCTGTATCGAGCTGGAGTTTTGTGATCGAAGGCATGCATTTTACTCTGCTTGCCACAGGCGAGTCGTTGGTGGCGCTTGAAAATAGATGAAGTGTGTGTTTTGTTGTTTAGGGAATTTTTTCAGGTTCAATAATAAGCTGGCAAACAGAGTGGCGGGTGGAAAAGCAGATGGCGCGAATTCTTCTTATTGACGACAATTACATGGTTCGGGAGTCGTTGACAATGCTGCTGACAAAAGCCGGGCATGAGGTGCGCACTGCCGAGAACGGCAGGCTTGCTTTGCAGCTGTATCAGCCGTTGGTTTTTGATTTGGTCATCACCGATATTGTCATGCCGGAAATGGATGGGCTGGAGCTGATTCAAGAGATGAAGCAGCGTTATCCCAAGGTGAAAATTATTGCTATTTCCGGGGGCGGGAGATGTTCTCCGCAGGATTACCTGGAAATTGCCGGGGTTCTTGGGGTTTCCTCGACCATTGCCAAGCCTTTTGCCAACCAGGACCTACTTGCCAGAATAGAGGAAGTGCTTTCTGCCTGACTTCTGCCCTTGCCCCCTGAGGATTCAGGCTGCTTATGCGCCGCAGATCTTCACCCCCTCACTGCTTTTCGTTATTACCGTCGTCCCATTCGTGTGTGGCAAAATCAAGTTACAGTAAGACTTTCAGCCGTTCGATGGTGGCTTGGGTAATGGGCTTGGGGATGACCGTTTCCACCGACGGTCTGCCTGACACCTCAAGGAGCTTGCCAGGGTCATCAAAGCTGGTGATGACGATGACCTTCGGCTCTTTTTTGAGAAAACCCTTCTGAAAGGCATCCTCAATGATGGTGAGGAAGGTCTCTCCATCCACCACCGGCATGATAAGATCGAGGAGAACGACATCCGGCTGGTATTTCAGGTAGCGGAAAATAGCCTCGGTGCCGTTTGCCGCTTCAAAGAGTTCGCACCCCGGCACACTCTTCAAAAGATGATTCTTGAGAATGGTTCTGGCGGTTAGTTCATCATCGACAATGAGTATCTTCATTCATTTCCCCCCCGAGGGAATCATAATCAGTGGTGCGCACGCGGGAATTTGATTCGTTTCAGCTGGCACTATAATACATATCGGCAGTTTTTTAAATGAGCAGTGTTATTTTTGTTGTTGGGCCAAGTTGCTGGCCAGCTCTGGAAACCAGGTGTTGATGGTTTCTGCCTGGGTCCAGCTTTCCCTGAGTCTGGTTTTGGAAACAACCGGGATATCCAGCCCGTTCTCGGCCAACGCGGCGGTGATCTTTGCCAGGGGGGTGCCACTGAACAGGATAAAGCGGAGATCCCGACGCTGCTCCACAATGAGGAGTTTGGTCGCAAGCTCTATTCCATCCATAACCCCCATTTCATAATCGCACAGGATGTTGGCTATTCCTTTGGCGGCCAGAAGATCGTAAGCCTCCTGTCCGTTTTTCGCCTCGTGGATATTTTTAGGCGCCATTCCGGCTCCTTCCAGGCGCAAGCGGACAACCATACGGATGAATTCCGCATTATCGACAATCAAAATGGTTGAATAGTCAGGAGGCATATCTGCTTTCAGGATTCTTCCGTTGCCGGAAGCAAGGAAATCTCGGTTGAAAATCTGGACTGACTGTTGCGGCCTATTCGTCTTGTAGCGACAGGTTGAGTCGGCTTGTCACATATCCGTGCAATGATTTATGGGTGGCCAACACCCTGTGCCAGGCGGAATCGGCCTCATCTTTTTTCCCCAGGCGGATCAAAGCATCCAGCTCTTTTGCCGCCGCGCCCAATTTTTTTGCGGTGAAGATCGCAGACGAACCCCGGAGACTGTGGCAACAGGCCAGTATTCCAGCCTGGTCACCTGCGGCCATTGCTTCGCCGAGCAGGATGATTTGTTTGTCGGTATCGGTAAAAAAAGCCTTGGCCATCCGGCAGAGGGTTTCTTCGTCAGCGTAAGTGGCGAGGAGGGCCTTGAAATCCAGGTCAAGATGTTCCCCTGGCGCTGCCAAGGCTGGTTCTGTTGCCTGTTGATTTTTGCAGGCAGGGAAAAGATGTTTTTCAATGGCAGCGAAAAGTTGCTCCGGGTCGAAGTTTTTCTCCGCATACCCGTCAAGGCCTGCGGCTAAGAGCCGTTCCCGTTCCACAACGATTTCGGCGGTGAGGGCGATGATCGGAATGGCGCGACAAGCGGGGTTTTCTTTGATTCTGCGTGTGGTCTCCACGCCGTCAATGCCGGGTAGGCCGATATCCATCAGAATGATCTGGAAATCGGTGTCCTGGGCAAGGATGTCCAGCGCGGCTTCGCCGCTGGTGGCGGCAACAGTCTGCCAGCACCGCTCGGCAAGGATGTCGGTGAGGATCGCGAGGTTGAAATCTACATCCTCGACCACCATGATTCGGACAGCTTTTTGGGCAACATCGTCTGCGACTGGGTAATGCATCGTCCCTCTGTAGTCTAATAGTTATCCATTATGGACATGATAACCGATTAGAAATCAATCCGGAAGCGGTAAACGACCTTGTTTAGGGGAGGCTCTGCTCTTGGCCTGATCGTTGCTAAACACCTATTTAAGGTATCAAAAAGAGATCAGGAGGGGGAGGGCACGCCGATCACACGGGCTCTGCCGCCATCTGGCAAAACCCCTCGGTTCTTCTCCGGCAAGAAAATTTCGCCCATGGCCCGGGCGATCTCCTCCATGCTTATGGGTTTCATGAGAAATTTTGCTATGCCTGCGGCTTTCGCCCGTTGCTCATCAACAAGATCGCTATGCCCGGTCAGCATGATAATGGGGATGTCCGGGCGGATTTGAAGCATCTTTTTTGTTAGCTCAAGGCCGGTGAGATATGGCATGGTTTGATCCGTGATTACCAAGTCGAATTGTTCGGGGACTGCCCGGAAGACTTCCAGGGCGTCACGGCTATCGGTGAGGCCCATGACCGCACAGCCAATCTGTTTGAGGACACATTCCCCCAGGATCACATTCAGTTCGGCGTCATCGATAAAAAGCACCTTGGCGTTGATTCTGAACAAGGCGCTTTCTTCTTTTTTTATCTCTTCAGATTGGGTATTCGATTGCGCCAACACCTGAAAAAACAGGGTAAAGGTGGCGCCTTCTCCCAAGGTGCTGCGGACAGAGATAGCCCCTTGATAGCTCTTGATTATTCCATGGATTATGGCAAGTCCCAGCCCGGTTCCTTCTCCTTTCTCCTTGGTGGTGAAGTATGGTTCGAAGATGCGCAGCCGGGTTTGCTGGTCCATCCCCCGCCCAGTATCGGTCACGATGAGGCGCACATATCTTCTCCCCGTTATCAGTTCTGGTATCTCGTCGGATAACGCCTGATCGGCTTCAACTTCATTGAGTTGCACCGTAAGGATGCCGCCCTTTTCACGCATGGCATGGTAGGCATTGGTCCCGAGATTCATGATAATCTGGTGGATTTCGGTGGAATCGGCCAGGACCGAGGCGCACTGCATATCTATCTGCTCCTCTATCGCAATGGTGGTTGGCAAGGTGGAGCGGAGCAGCTTCAGCGCTTCCTTGATCAGATATTGCATTTGCAAGGGATTTCGTTCGTGTTCCCGGTGCCGGCTGAAGGTCAGAATCTGCTTGATCAGGGTGGCGGCCGAGACTCCTGCGGTTTTTATGGCCGCAGCAAACTGGTGGTGCTCCGATTCTTCGGGAAGTGCATGGAGCAACAGTCCGGCATAGCCGAGAATCGATTGCAACAGGTTGTTAAAATCGTGGGCAATGCCGCCGGCCAGGGTGCCGATGGCCTCCATTTTCTGGGCCTGACGAAGCTGGCTTTGCAGTTTTAACCTGTCGTGCTCGTCCTCCACCCGCTTCGAGATATCAAGAAAACTTTCTAACAGACAGGCGCGGCCATTGAGTTCCATCTCCACAACGGATTTGAGAATCGGTAGTTTCTTGCCGCTGGCCTGTAGGAGCATCTGCCCGGAATTGTCAA
>JAPLJG010000056.1:0-5756 GCA_026388735.1 Deltaproteobacteria bacterium | reverse complement strand
TATCCAGTATCGGGCACTGTCCCCTGTCCGTCGGGCAAATGGATTGATGACATATACTGCCGATCAGTTTTGGGCGGGGCAGGCCGATCAACTGCCTGGCGATGGGGTTTGCCTCCACGATCCTGCGGCTTTCCTTGTCAATAATGACAATGCCTGCCTGTACCGTTTCAAATATGGCTTGAAGCCTAATGGTACTGGCTTCAAGGGCTTTCACCGTCTTTGCATGTTGTTTTTTGGTGCGCAAGGCCACAATGCCGAAGGACAGATCGTCCGCCAGTTCCGAAAGCAGTTCTATCTCATGTCGGTTAAATGCATTGTTTTCCCCGGCATAAAGATTCAGTGCCCCGATTACTTCCTGTTCCGCTCTTAAGGGGAGCGAGATTGAAGCAAGATGGCTGTACTGTCTCGCCTTTTCCTGCCATGACATATATCCTGCGGGGGGAAAGCTGTTGTCGTGCAATACGATCTGGCCGGTACGTATTGCTCTACCGGTGGGCCCTTGGCCATCTTCATCCGACTCTGCCCAGCTGATCCGTAATCCCTGGAGATAGCCCGTATTTTTTCCAGCACTTGCCGCGACAGTGACGGATTTTTTCTCGTCATGTCTTGCATATCCAACCCAGGCCAGAGCATATCCGCCTGCCTCCGTCAGGATATGACAGATTTTTGTCAATAATTCTTTTTCGCTGCTGGCCCGGATCATCGCCTGGTTGCACATGCTGAGCGTTTTGTAGGCTCTGTTTACCTTGGCTGTCTTTGCGGCGGCTTTTCGTACCTCGGTGATGTCGGAAACCAGGGCCTCGTATTCAACGATTCTGCCCTTTTCATCGCGCTCGGGCACCACCGTGTTTCTGACCCAGCGGATGTTGCCATCCTTATGGATTATCCGATGTTCAAAGGGTGGGATTTCAGACCCCGCCATGAGCGTGTTGAGTTGCTCCGAGACCAGGCCTCGATCGTCTTCGTGGATCATCTCAAACCAGAGAAAGGGGATTTCCTGGTATTCGGCGGGGGTGTAGCCGGTTATGGCAAAACTGCGGACGGAGTGGATGGTCCTGTTGGGACGGCCTTCTTCGATCTTCACGGTATAGGTATAGTCTGTTGCCGCCTCAAGGAGTTTTTGATAACGCAATTCCTTATGTGAGAGAGGAAAGTCCTCGTGCAGACAAGAAGGGCTCTCCGGCGATATTTCTAGCGCTGCGTCTTGCTCGATCATTGGCGTACTCTCGTTGTTCCGCCTGGGGATCAGCCTCTTAAAACTGACTCTCCGGCCGAAAATTTGTGTTGGACTGGCCTGTCATAGGCCATGATGCTTGAGTTTTTCGGTTGTTCCCGGGGAAGGCATTTTTTGATCTGATACAGCAATTCGCTGAGCAGAAAAGGCTTGGCCAGGAAACTGTCAGCTCCGTAGGTAAATGCCCTGCTCAGCGTGGCATAAACGATGTCCCCGGAACAGAGGATCACCTTGGTTTGCGGATAGAGGGCCTTGCAGACAGTGAGGACGCCAAAGCCGTCCTCGCCGTCCATATGGATGTCGCAAAGGACTAGAGCGAAGTTCCGGGTCTTCAACAAAGAAAGAGCATCCTCCCCGTTGTTTGCGGTGGTAATCGTATAGCCATTTCCCTCAAGACAACGCTTGATCATATCCACAATCAGGATATCGTCGTCAACTACCAGTATTCGGTCATTCATCGCGTTCTCCTGTCGGCAGGAAGGAAGGGCTACCGCCCTGCTACGATATTTCCGGCACGGATCAACTTATTGCCGAGGCATCATCCATTGTCGATACTTCCGGCTCTAAAGCCAGGTGCGTTCCTAGATCGATATCCGCCAAGGCCTCTGTCTCTTCACCGGCCAACACCTTGTCGATGTTGAGCAGGATAAGGAACTTATCTCCCTGCCGTCCCATGCCGGTGATGAAGTCGGTGTTGATATTCGCCCCCATGCGCGGCACCGCTTCAATTTCGTCTGCCTGGAGATCCACAACCATCTGCACTGAATCAGCCACGGTGCCCATGGCCACGATGGAACCGGCAATCTCGGTTTCCACGATCATCACGCAGGTGTTTTTGGCAAATTCCACGGGAGGCATCCCCAGCCGGTAGCCAAGATCCATTACCGGCACCACATTGCCGCGCAGGTTGATAACTCCGCTGATGAAAGCCGGCATTTTGGGAATTTTGGTCAGGCCTGTCACATCCATAACCTCCCGTACCTTGGCGATGTCGATGGCAAAATCCTCATTGCGCAGGGCGAAGGTCAGATACTGGTTGCTTTTGTTTTCATCCCGGTTCATTCCAATCATGGCCCAATCCTCTTTATCTTCTGTTTTTTTGCCGCAGCCTTGGCCCTTGGCGCATAGCGCTAGGGGTATCTCCATCAGGCCTCATATCTGGAGAATTCGCTGTCAGTCGGATCATCCTTAAGAGATACTCGGTAGCCTGCCTGCGGGTGTTTGGCCGTATTTCCCCACAAGTCATCACCAACGGCCTTTTGTGTCAAAAGCACGGCCCTGGTTCCCTTCAATTTCGGCAGAGTTTTCACCTCCGCCTTGGGATGGAGGGAAAGATCGCGTCCAGCCTGTGGTCGTGTAGCAAGCGTTGTCTTGACAGCATGCTGTATCTTGAAAAAACTGGCGGTTTCCATGAGCTGCGCACCCTGGCCGGACAGCTCTTCACTTGTGGCGGCCATCTCCTCGCTGGCCGAGGCATTCTGCTGGATAACCTGGTTGAGCTGCTCGATTGCCTTGGCGTTCTGTGCAATGCCCTGGGCCTGTTCGCTGGCCGAGGCATTGATTTCCCCAACCAGATCCGCAGTCTTCTGGATTTCCGGCACCATCTTTGCGATAAGTGCACCGGTTTTTTCCGCCACCTCCACGCTGGAACCCGCCATACTTCCTATATCCTTGGCTGCGTTCTGGCTCCGTTCCGCAAGTTTTCGCACCTCCGCTGCCACCACGGCAAAACCTTTTCCGTGCTCACCGGCTCGGGCCGCCTCGATGGCCGCATTCAGGGCCAGCATGTTGGTTTGTCTGGAAATTTCCTCGATAATCAGGATGTTTTCCGCAATATTTCGCATGGCTGCAACGGTTTCGACCATGGCCGTGCCGCCATCCTTGGCATCGGCGGCAACCTTGGTGGCGATGGCTTCGGTCTCTCTGGCATTTTCAGCGGTATGCGCCACCGTACTGCTCATCTCCTCCATGGCGCTTGAGATCTCTTCCACCGAGGCCGCAGCCTGGCTCCCGCCTTGGCTCATACTCGCGGCGGAAGAACTTATTTGATCACTGCCGGCCGCGACCTGCTCGGCCGCATCCTGGCAATGGACGGCAAACGTGGAGAGGCTTTCCACCATGGCATTGAGGTTGTTTTTGATCTCGTTGAAGTCGCCGTTGTAGTTGTCGGTGATCTTGTTTGGAATATCTCCCTTGCTGATTCGGTCCACATACTCGGCGGCAACATTGAGCGGCCCGATGACGGCGTCCAGGGTTTGGTTGACACCCTCGATGATCTTTTGGAAATCACCCTGGTGCTTGGAGGTATCGGCCCTGGTGGAGAGCTTTCCTTCCACCGCAGCTTGCGAGAGCATCCTGGCGTCGGCTACCAGGGCATTGATGGTGTCAACCATCTTCTTCATGGCGGCCATGACACTGCTGCTGTCGCCCGAGTTGAGCGTGATCTGGCGGGAGAGGTCGCCCACGGCAACCAGATTGGCAATCTCACCAACCTCCTTGGGGTCGGCGCCCAACTGGCTCATGATGATGCGGCTGATGAAGATGCCCAGTCCGATCGCCAGCAGTCCGGCGACCACCGTCAGGATTTCCATGGTCCGAGACGCACTGTCGGCGAGAATCGTGTTGGCGTCGGATCTGGCTTTAGCATCTTCTTCCTTGGTATCAAGTGTCTTTTGGGCGATCTGGTTCATCTGCTCCACACTGGCAGCGCCCTCGGTCTTTAGAAAGTGCAGGGCCTCCTGCTGTTTTCCGGCCACGGCCAGGCCGATGAGCTTTTGCGCCATCTGGTCATAGGCTGCCAGCCCTGCCTTCAATTCCGCCGTTATCTTTTTGTCCTCGGCATTCACGTCGCCCTTCTCGAAGAGGGCCAGATGTTCGGAGATCTCATGGCGATGCTCTTCTATCTTGGCCAGGGAAGCCTTTTGCTCCTCGGCGTTTCCGGAATACAGGAGCACATAGATAACATTGACCCGTATCCGCTGGAAGTTGGTTAGAATATCAGTAAGGTAGCCGATGGGTTTGGTTTCCTGTTCGTAGAGTGCTGTGTCCGAATCATCAAGGGCACGGATCTTGATAATGCCGACCAGGCCGACCAGGCCGGCGATCATGGCCACCAGAATGAAACCGCTGAGGAGCTTAGTGCTGAGTTTGAGGTCGTAGAACCATTTCATAACTGTTCCTCCCTAAGAGTTTTTTCCTAATCGTTTATGTGCATCCGTATTGTTAACAGGGTTTCGTTATGTGGATTTTTTCTTCTTTCAACCGCAGGGCGCAGGATGTGCAGCGTTTTTAAGCGCTCAGTTTTCTGTTCTTTTGTAGACCTGGGCGTCCGGCACCACCTGGGTAAAAAGATGAGCCACCTCATGAGGCAGTTTTTGGGTGTTTTCGTTGGCCAGATAGCCGCCCGGCGCCAAGGCTCGGTGGAACATTTTGAACACCTCCACCCGTTCGCCTGGTTTAAAATGCAGGAGCACGTTCTTGCAGACCACCAGGCAGTAGTCAGTCCTCGGCGGCTGAAGGGAAAGCAGATCATGGTATTGGAAACGCACCCGACAGCGCAGCGCATCCTTCGCTCGAGAGTGGCCGGACTTTTCGGCAGGCTCGAAATACTTGCCTAAAAGTTCCCATGGGGTTCGCTTCAGTTCTTCATGGGGATAGACACCCGCACTGACTACGTCGCCGAAGCGGTTGGCGCTGTCGTGGTCGGTGGCGTCGATCTGAACGTTCTTGAAACCGAAGCGGTTCATGCGTTCGGCCAGGATCATGGCCAGGGTATAGGTCTCCTGTCCTAGGGCGCAGCCCGCATCCCAGGGTTGTGCCGTTGCCGCGTGAAGGCGCGGCCAAGTTGCTCTCTGTGTTCCAGTCGGCATGTTTTTTTTTCGAGATGATCTGGCCGAATCGCTTCCGGTAGCAGTCGCCGTGGGTATCGCGTAGATTTTCACGGCATTGGGGATGCATGGCTATTTTTTCGGCCAGCTGGAATTTTAGATCCAGGCTTTGCAGAGCGCGGATATCGATAAAGGGGCAGTCTGTGGTTGCCTGACCAAAGGGGCACCGGATGAACAGGGTGAAAAGATGCGTGATGAGTTCGGATTGTTCTTCGCTGTGATGCATAGGCACCTCCTCGTGTGTTCTTAGGCGTGAGCGGAGTGATCAAGAAAAACTCAAGAGCTACAACGTATAAGAAAGTATGGAGAAGGGGGGAGGAAAAGACAAGTACGCAGAGTGTGAGGATGTGCGTAGGGAATCTACGTACTAGGTGGTGGCGAGGAGAGTATTTTCAAGGCGTTGTTTTTTGTTGGTGATACCTATTTTTTTCCGGATATTCTCCCGGTGTTTGTTCACGGTTCCGGAGGCGACCTGGAGAAAGGCGGCAATTTCCTTCGTGGATTTCCCCTGTTTTATGAGATTGGCCACGGTTTTCTCCGAGGAGGTCAGCTTGGCAAGGGTCAGCCCAATGCTGGGACCACAAGGGGAAAGTATTTCCCGCATGTCCGCTTCGATAATGTTGATATAGTTTTTT
>JAPLJG010000068.1 GCA_026388735.1 Deltaproteobacteria bacterium | reverse complement strand
CGAGACTTCCCTAAATCTTCTCAAGGAAATCAATCTTATTCCCTTCTTCAAGAGTAACAATGGCCTTCTTCCAGTCACACTGCTGTCCGAAGCTCTTGCCCACACGTTTTTTCTTGCCATGCATATTTGCAGTTCGCACCTTGGCGACCTTGACGCTGAACAATTTTTCAACAGCATCTTTGATCTCAATTTTATTGGCGCGGGGATCAACCTTGACAACAACTTGATTGTTAGTCTCCTGCAACCCGAGAGCTTTTTCGGTCAGGCAAGGCTTCTTAATAATGCTGAACATATCTTTCATGACAACAACCTCTCTTCCAGCTGGCCAATGCAAGGCTGCAGTAAAACAATGTGCTTATGGAGCAAAATGTCGTAAACATTCAGCCCTGCCGTCGGAATAACCTTAAAGCCCTGCACATTGCGAGACGAACGCTCAAGATGATCATCGCGTTCAGGAATTACGATCAAGGCATTATCGATCTTCAGGTTGTTCATAACCCCGATAAATCTCTTGGTCTTGATTTCATCAATCTTGAAATTATCAAGGATCAGCACCAGATTATCGCCAAAGCGAGAACTTAAAGCCATGCGCAGGCCGAGCTTCTTATCCTTCTTGGGAACCTTGAAGGAATAATCGCGAGGCTTGTGGCCAAAAACCACACCACCACCACGCCAAAGTGGGGAGGTACGACTCCCGGCCCGGGCACGACCAGTACCTTTCTGCTTCCAAGGCTTCTTGCCGCCGCCGCGCACTTCTGTTCTCGTTTTAGTACAAGCACAATTTCATGAATGATATGAGGATTGACTGGAACGGCAAACAGGTTGTCGTTCAACTCAAGATCACCCACTTTCACATTATCGACATTGTATATTTCAGTAACCGCCATTTCCGGCACCCCCAAAATAAATCTTAAGGTAACTAAGACTCATTATTTTGTGTAAATATGTAACAAACCCTGCTTTGCACCAGGCACGCCGCCTTTGACGACAAGCACATTTTGCTCAGGCCGGATATCCATAATGGTCACGCTTTTCTTGGTGATCATATTCGTGCCCATATGCCCAGGCATCTTCTTTCCTTTAATAACCCGGCTCGGCCAAGCGCTACAGCCAATAGAGCCTGGAGCACGATGGAACATGGAACCATGCCCGCCGGGTCCGCCCTTAAAGCCATGTCTCCGGATAACGCCCTGAAAACCACGGCCCTTAACAGCCCCGCTCACATCAATGATATCGCCGACCTTAAAGAGATCTGAGACCAAAAGTGCCTGCCCCACTTCATACTGGCTGGGGTCCGCAACCCGGAACTCTTTAATGTGATAAAACCCGCCTTTTCCAGAAGCTTTGGCATGACCAGCGTCAGGCTTATTCAAGCGAGACTCTCTCTTGGCACCAAAACCAACCTCCAAAACCAACCTGAATGGCATCATATCCTTCCCCTGCTGTGGCTTTTTTCTGAAGCACCACACAAGGTCCAGTTTCAATGACCGTTACCGCAACAGCAGAGCCATTTTCGGTATAGATCCGGGTCATGCCAATCTTCTTCCCCAGTAATCCTAATTTTTTAGGCATTGTTCCTACCTGTTTTTTTCTTCTCTAAACATCAACTGTACCGTTAGCAGGTACAACCGTTTCATAATCCTTAAAGCTTGATTTCCACGTCAACCCCAGCAGAAAGCTCAAGCTTCATCAACGCATCAATGGTCTGCTGCGTTGGCTCAAGTATGTCCAGCAGCCGCCTGTGGGTGCGCATTTCAAACTGCTCACGGGACTTCTTATCAACATGCGGAGACCGTAACACACAAAACTTGTTGATAGTAGTCGGCAGAGGAATGGGGCCAGCAACAGTTGCACCAGTACGCTTTGCCGTATCTACAATCTCAGAGGTGGATTGATCGATAAGCTTATGGTCGTAACCCTTCAGCCTGATGCGTATTTTCTGTGTCTGAATCATGCTCACTCCACCTTATTCGATAATTTTATTGATAACACCGGCGCCAACGGTACGGCCGCCTTCACGAATCGCGAAACGAAGTCCTTCTTCCATCGCGATCGGGGTGATCAACTGTCCTTCGATGGTCACGTTGTCGCCGGGCATTACCATCTCAACGCCCTCTTGCAGCTGCACAACTCCGGTCACGTCCGTGGTCCGGAAGTAAAACTGCGGGCGATACCCGTTGAAAAACGGAGTGTGACGGCCACCCTCATCCTTGGACAGGATATAGGCCTCGGCAATAAACTTCGTATGCGGGGTGATGGAACCCGGTTTGGCTAGTACCTGACCGCGCTCGATATCCTCACGCTTCAAGCCACGCAACAGCACGCCCACGTTATCGCCGGCCATGCCCTCGTCAAGAAGCTTGCGGAACATCTCAACCCCGGTGACCGTGGTCTTGGCCGTTGCCCGGATGCCGACAACCTCGATCTCTTCCCCGACCTTTACCTTGCCGCGCTCGATACGACCGGTGGCTACTGTGCCACGGCCAGAGATGGAGAAGACATCTTCCACCGGCATCAAAAACGGCTTGTCGATGTCGCGGGCTGGCTCAGGAATAAAGCTATCGCAGGCGTCCATCAGGTCCCAGATGCACTTGGCCGCAGCCTCGTCTTCCGGATTCTCAAGGGCCTTCAAGGCGCTTCCCTGGATAATCGGGGTGTCGTCGCCGGGAAAATTATATTTGGTAAGCAGCTCACGCAGCTCCATGTCGACCAATTCGATAAGTTCGGGGTCG
>JAPLJG010000104.1 GCA_026388735.1 Deltaproteobacteria bacterium | reverse complement strand
GGCCTTCCCCTGATGGGAACCGGGGATTGGAACGACGGCATGAACCTGGTGGGCGCCGGAGGCAAGGGAGAGAGCGTCTGGCTTGCCTGGTTCCTCTGTGAGCTGCTGCAGGGGATGGCGGAATTGTCCAACCTTCTGCAACAGCCAGAGCTGAAACAGACCTATCAAAAAGAGAGATCTGCCCTGATGCAACGGGTCGAACAGGCTGGCTGGGACGGTGAGTGGTATTTACGGGGAACCTTCGATGATGGCTCCCCCCTTGGTTCCGCAGCAAACACCGAGGCGAGGATCGATTCCCTGCCCCAATCGTGGGCCTGGCTTTCCGGTGCCGCTGATCCAAAACGGGCGGCTCAAGGCCTGGAATCGGCCTGGAACCATCTTGTCCGCCAAGATGAGGGGCTGGTGCTTCTTTTCGAGCCTCCCTTTAACAAATCAGAACCTTCGCCCGGCTACATCAAAGGCTACCCACCCGGGGTTCGGGAGAATGGCGGCCAGTATACCCACGCCGCCCTCTGGATGGCCATGGCCATGGCCCGCAAAGGGGATGGGAATCGGGCGGTGCAACTCTTGCGCATGCTCAATCCCATTGAACACGCCCGCGATGCCGAAGCGGTCTGGCATTACGGGGTTGAACCTTACGTGGTTGCGGCCGATGTCTATCGATTGCCCGGGCGGATCGGGCAAGGGGGCTGGTCCTGGTATACCGGGGCTGCGGCCTGGATGTACCGGGCCTGGGTGGAAGAGGTCTTGGGCTTACAGGTCAGGGGCGGAGAGATGCGGGTGAATCCGGTCATCCCCGCAGGCTGGCCTGGCTTCAGTCTCAACTATCGACATGGGGAAACAATCTACGCGATCCAAGTGGAGAATCCACACGGCTGCGAGCGCGGTGTCGCCTGGATGGAGATGGATGGCCAACGCATAATCGGTGGCATTATTCCTCTTGAAAGAGAATTGGTAAAACATCGGATTGTGGTCATGATGGGAAATCGAGAAGAACCAAGTAAAAATGCAAAACCGCATCCCAGGGGAGAATGACACTGCGTGGCAGGTATTTGAAGAAAGCAAGACCGAACCGATCAAGTTTAAAGAACGCTGAACGCTTACCACACCTGTTGGAATCAATCAGGAGCAACTTTCAGCTATTGGCCAAAAACAGGAAACCAAATGATTGAGGAAAATCTACTTTTTTCACTGCAAGAACTGCTGGAGGCATCAGAGATTATGATGCATGGACAACCTCCGTCTGTGAACCAGGTTGAACGCTATCACCGTGCTCGTGAATCGGCGCAGCGCCTTATTAGCCGCGCAGAAAAATCACGGGCACTGAAATAGCCATTTTGAAAAACCTAGCATATGCAGCCGAATCAAAAATACGATCTGCGGACTTCTGAATCGTTACAAACCGTCACAATAACGGGACGTTGTTGGATTTTCCTACCCAACGATCACCGCTGCCACAGTATTTGAGATACTTCCAAGGGAACTGCCACACCATCGTGATTGGGTCTCACCCGCGCCGTATAGTCTGTCGCCGGTCGGATTGCAGGCACCGAGGCACTGTAAACGTAGCCGCCTGATGCACCGATCAATTGGCGAACCCGCTGCATCTCCTGGCGCACCGGGGCTCCGCCATTGAGTCCATCGGCATAAAGCTCGACACATACGGCATCGGGGTCCAGATCATTGAGATACACATGAAATGCAAAAACGTGCTGCTTCCCGACGGTCTCGATCGTCACTTCGCCGAAGTGGAGTGTGGCCCATTTTTGCTCCAGCAAATGTCGCCAATCGACCATCTGCCTGCCCACATCCCCCTTATTGTCAGCTCTTTTGCGATAGGCCAAAGAAGCCGGGAGGTAATGTTTCTCTGTGTATTCGCGCACCGCTCGGTTGGCAGAGAAGCGCGGAGTTAACCGCGCCATGCTTTCTCGCATCCGAGCCACCCAGGCCTTCGGAATACCCTGTTCATCGCGGGCATAAAACTCAGGGATCACCTCCTGCTCGAGCCGTTCGTAAAGCGTAACCGCTTCGGCTGCGTCCCATGCCGGATCATCGCCATGCTCCTGGCCATCCCCCAACGCCCACCCCACCTCTGGGGTGTACGCCTCGGCCCACCAGCCGTCCAACTCAGAAAGATTGAGGCCACCATTAACCAGTACTTTCATGCCGCTCGTGCCGCAGGCCTCCCAAGGACGTCGCGGCGTGTTGATCCAGACATCGACGCCCTGCACAAGATGTTCGCTCAAGAGCATGTTGTAGTCACTGAGGAAAATCACATGGCGGCGAACCTCGGGCCGCTGGATGAACTGCGTCCATTGCCGGATGAGGGCCTGTCCTGATTGGTCCGCAGGATGGGCTTTTCCGGAAAGAACAAGTTGGACCGGACGCTCTGGATTAGTCAACAGGCGCAGCAGCCTCTCTGGATCGTGCAACAACATGTTGGGTCGTTTGTAGGCGGCGAAACGACGCGCAAAGCCCAAGGTCAATGCGTTCGGGTCGAACAGATGTTTTGCCCCGGCCACCGCCTCGGGCAATGCGCCGGAGGCGGCCAGTTGTCTGGTCAATCGTTCGCGGGCGTATTCCACAAAAGACTTGCTGGCGGCGATGCGGAATTGCCAGAGCCGAGCGTCGGAGACACGGCGAATATCATGTTCAAGGTGTTCCGTTGTCCCCAGCCAGCGATCCTTGCCGCAGGTCTCCGTCCAAAGATCATCGGCAGCTGCCGAGTCCCATGTCGGCATGTGGATTCCATTGGTTACG
>JAPLJG010000114.1 GCA_026388735.1 Deltaproteobacteria bacterium | reverse complement strand
CGCCAACGGCGGGACAAGAGACACAGGGTGCCCTTTCTTTGGTTCGTTTCTTTGGGCAAGGAAAGCAATGAACACACTGACTTCTTGCCGCATTCCCCAATTTCAACTATGTTGCCGAAGCAAGAATACACCATCGCCCCGCAGCCGCAAATGGCGATGCTCTCATTCCCCCTCGCAGGCAGGTGAAAAAAATGAAGCTTTTTGTTACGCCAAAGGGCGACCGTTGGCTCTGTTCCGAATGTGAAGAGGAATTCGCCGAAACCATCAGCGAGCAGGGCTGGCGCGTGGCCTTTGAAAAAATCGACCCCATGCTCCGCTGCTCCGAATGCAAACACGGCGACATCGAAATCTTTGATTGATCCCGATTGAAGAAACTCAAGAAAATATACCTCGAGATCACCAACCGCTGCAATCTTTCCTGTAGCTTCTGCCTTCGGAGCGACCGGGCAAAAGCCTTCATGCGCCCCGAGGATTTCCGCGCCATCCTTGGTAAAATCAAGGACCATACCGACCATCTTGCCCTGCATGTACTGGGCGAGCCGTTGTTGCACCCAGAGCTTGGCGAACTCCTCGCCCTCTGCCAGGAGCATGGCCTCAAGGTCAACCTGACCACCAACGGCACCCTACTACCCCCGCGCCAAGAACTTTTGCTGACCAGCCCTGCCCTGCGCCAAGTGAACATCTCCCTGCACGGCCTTGCCGAACTGCCCGACGATCAGGATCAGGAACCCGCCCTGGCCGGGGTCTTTGCCTTTATCCAGGAGGCCATGCGCACCCCACTCTTCCTCAGCCTGCGGCTCTGGAATCTGCCGACCTCGGACACCATACCCCCCGGCTCCAACGACGCCATCCTGAAAGCGATTGAAGATTTTTTCGGGCTAGCCGAGCCGCTCACCGGCAGGCTCACCCCCGGCCACGGCCTCACCCTGGCCCCCAAGGTTTTTCTCAGCCAAAACCCTCGATTCACCTGGCCCCATGCCCCGGCCCCGGATTTGGGCGACACGGGTACCTGCCGAGGGCTGCGGGATCATGTCGCCATTCTGGTGGACGGGACCGTGGTGCCCTGCTGTCTCGATGGTGAGGCGGATATCCCCCTGGGCAACATCCACACCCAATCCCTTGCCGAGATCTGCAACACCCCCCGTGCCACCGCCATGCGCACCGGTTTCACCCAACGTCGACTCAGCGAACCCCTCTGCCGCCGCTGCACCTTTCGGCAATCCTTTTAGCCCTTACCTGCCAGCTGGCCGCAGGCTGCGGAGATATCCGCGCCCCGGCTCTGCCGGATAAAGGTGTTGAAACCCGCCTCCCGCAGCACCTTCTGAAAAGCCAGGGTCTGCGCCTCATCGGGGCAAGCGTACCCCGTCTCCCCGGAACCATTATAAGGCAGCAGGTTGATCCGGCTCGGGATGCCTTGCAGCTTTTTCGCCAGCAGGTGCGCATCGGCCAGCGAATCGTTGATCCCCTTGAGCATGATATACTCAAACAAAATCACCTTCTTTTTCCCCAGCGGATACCTGCGGCAGGCCGCGAGCAGCGATTCCAGGCCGTAGGTTTTGTTCACCGGCATCAGGCGGCTGCGCACCGCATCATCGACGGCGTGCAGCGACACGGCCAGATTGACCCGGATGGCCCTGCCCAGATCGTCCATCCGCGGCACGATGCCGCAGGTGGAGACGGTGATCCTCCGTTCGGAAAAGCCGAGGCCATGGTCATCCATGAGGATCATCAGCGCGGCCAATAGATTGTCGTAATTGGCCAAGGGTTCGCCCATACCCATGAACACCAGATTGTTGAGCAACTCCCTCGGCGTGGCCCGCTTGATGCCGGAAGCGACCATATGATTCATCACCGCCAGCACCTGACCCACGATCTCGGCGGGCCGCAGGTTGCGGGTAAAACCCTGGCCCCCGGTGAGACAGAAGCCACAGCCCATGGCACAGCCCGCCTGGGAGGAGATGCACAGGGTATGGCGGCCGTCCTCGGGGATGAGCACGCTCTCGATCATTGCTCCATCCGCGAGCCGGAAGGCGAACTTCTCGGTACCATCCGCCGACCTTTCCACCGTCGCGGGTTCTAGGCTGCTCATGGTGGCGTGGCTGGCCAGCAGCGCCGTCACTTCCCGGCTGATCCCCAGCTGGAGAAAATCAAAAACGCCGGGCCGGTGCAGCCTGGCAAAGATCTGCGTGGCCCGCTTGACAGGCAGGCCCAAGGCCACGATATAGTCGCGCAATTGGCCTGGGGTGAGATCGCGCAGATCGGTCTGCCCGCCCCTCGCCGTTGGTTGTTGTGGGTTCATATCCATGCCCACTCTGTAACACATTCCCCTCCCGGTTTCAAAAAATGATGGACTCACACAAAAAGGAAAAAGGTCAAAGGTCCGTAACACAGGCAACGAAGTGGCGTAGCAATAACCGTTGTAATCGCGGTTTTTTTGCGATTTCAACAAAGTATAGCCGCAGAAAACCCCCGCCCAAAAACCCCTTGACGCGGCCAGCCAAATAAGTCAAATATACATTTAACTTATTTCAAAGGGAAACGACCCCATGAGAAAACAGCGAAGCGACGGCCAGGAAACCCGCCAGAACCTGCTGGCGGCTGCAGGCAAGATTTTTGCCAGCAAAGGCTTTCGCCAGGCAACCATCGCCGAGATCTGCGAGCAAGCAGCAGCCAACACCGCCGCAATCAATTACCATTTCGGCAGCAAGGAAGCCCTGTATGTGGAAAGCTGGCGCTATTCCTTCACCCAGTCATTAAAGACCTACCCTCTGGACGGGGGAATTCCACCCGAAGCCCCGGCAGAAGAACGATTGCGAGGATGGATTCTGGCGATCATGCGCCGGATCATCGACCCGCAAAGCCACGAATTTGACATCTTTCACCAAGAGATGGCAAGCCCCACCGGCCTGCTGGCCAAGGCCATCCAGGAATCGGTTGAGCCGATCTTTAAAGGCCTTGTCCTCCTGGTCGGCGAATTACTGGACAAAGAACCCCAAGAGCATGAGGTGCAGCTCTGTGCCATGAGCATCCGGGCCCAATGTTTTAACCCGCTGCTCCACGCCCGCCGCCGCAAGACCGCCCAGGGACTCCCGCCAACCGGCCTTGAACCGCTTCTCGATGATGTGGAACGGCTGGCAGACCATGTCACCCGCTTCAGCATGGCCGGTATCCAAGCGCTGCGCCCCCAACATATGCAACAATCAAAAAACGAGGTTGGCTCATGAAACACCCGGGCAAAAAAGCTCTTGTTGCGCTGATCGCCGTACTTCTTCTCGGTAGCCTGGCAGTCTGGCAGCTTACCCGCAACAAAACCAAGGACGCAGCCTACCGGACCGCCGAACTCAAGCGCGGTGATCTGCTGGTCTCCATCAGCGCCACCGGCACTGTGGAGCCGGAAGAGGTGATCGATGTGGGCGCCCAGGTGGCCGGACGGATCGTTTCCTTTGGCACGGACGCCAAGGGCAAAACCGTGGACTACGGCTCCGTGGTTGAGGCAGGCACGGTGCTGGCCCGGATCGACGACTCGCTCTACGCAGCGGACGTGGCCCAGGCCGAGGCCCTGCTTCTCTCCAACAAGGCCGGATTGCAGAAAGCCAAGGCTGATTTGAACCAGGCGGAGCTGAACTGGAAGCGGGCCCAAGCGCTCGGCTCCTCCCAAGCCTTGGCCCAATCGGCCTATGAATCGTACGAATCGGCGTATAAAACCGCGCTGGCCCAAGTGGCGGTGAGCGAGGCCTCAATCCGCCAAGCCGAGGCGGCACTCAAGCGCGCCCAACGCAATCTTAGCTATTGCACCATCAGCTCGCCGGTCAAGGGCATTATCATCGATCGGAGGGTCAACACCGGCCAAACCGTGGTGGCAAGCCTCAACGCCCCGAGCCTCTTTCTGCTGGCCAAGGACCTCACCCGCATCCAGGTTTGGGTGGCGGTGAATGAGGCGGATATCGGCCGCATCCACCCCGGCCTGCCCGTGACTTTCACGGTGGATACCTTCCCCGGCGAAACCTTCAAAGGCACGGTGGGCAAGATCCGCCTCAACGCCTCCATGACCCAAAACGTGGTGACCTACACGGTGGAAATCACCACCGACAACGCCGATGGCCGCCTCCTGCCGTATCTCACCGCCAATGTTCTGTTTCAGCTACAACAGATCACCAATGTTTTGCAGACGCCCAACGCGGCCTTACGCTGGAGCCCGCCAGGCAAAGAGGGCGAGGCAGAAAGCGACACAAAAAAACCAGGGATGAAAGGGGACAAAAAACCGGCCCCATCCCAAGCGCCGGACAGCGATAAGACCAATGGCATCCTCTGGGTGCTTGACGAAAACCAAAAACCCAGCCGGATCGAGGTCAAAACCGGAGCCACCGACGGCACCAACACCGTGGTGGAAGGTGCGGGTCTGCGCGAGGGGATGCAGGTAATCACCGGGATTCGCCTGCCCACCTCCGGCAAGGACGTGGGGGGAACCAATCCCTTCACCCCGAAACTGGGGCGCAGCAAGGGCAGCGCCGGAGCCAAATAGAAGCAGCCATGGAACTCATCAAACTGCGCGGCATCGAAAAGACCTACCAGATGGGCGACATCTCCGTGCCCGTGCTGAAAGGCATCTCCCTAAGCATCAAGCGAGGAGAGTTGCTCGCACTCACCGGCTCGTCCGGCTCCGGGAAATCCACCCTGATGAACATCCTCGGCTGCCTGGACCGCCCGACCGCCGGAGAGTACTGGCTGGACGGCCAGGAAATTTCCCAGCTCTCCACCGACGAGCGGGCCCTGCTCCGCAACCGCAAGCTGGGCTTCGTCTTCCAGAGCTTCAACCTGCTGGCCAGAACCAGCGCCATCGACAACGTGGCCATGCCGCTCGCCTACAGCGCTGAAAACTTGAACGACCGCGAGGCCAGGGAGCGGGCCGCAGAAATGCTCATGCGGGTGGGCCTTGCCGACCGGCTGGACCATTACCCCTCCCAGCTCTCCGGCGGCCAGCAGCAGCGGGTGGCCATCGCCCGGGCCCTGATCAACCGCCCGCCGGTGCTTTTTGCCGACGAACCTACCGGCAATCTGGATTCCAAAACCAGCGAAGAGGTGCTCCAGATGTTCGAGCGGCTCAACACCGAGGACGGCATCACCATCATCATGGTAACCCACGATCCCAAGGTGGCAGGCCACGCCAAACGGGTAATCCGCCTCCACGATGGACTGATTCTTGATGATGCGCCCACCGCCGGATCAAACTCGGAAAACTCGGGAGAAGCGTCATGAGGGTCTACGCCACCGCCCGCACCGCCTTCAAGGCCTTGCGCCGCAATCCCATGCGGGCTATGCTCACCACCTTGGGCATCGTCATCGGGGTGGGCGCGGTCATCGCCATGATGGAGATCGGCGCCGGCTCCTCGGCAGCCCTCAAGAAAACCATCGCCAGCATGGGGGCCAACGTCCTAGTGATCCAGCCCGGCACCGCCGCAAGCGGAGGAGTCTCCTTCGGGGCGGGCAGCACCACCAACCTTACCCCGGAAGACAGCCAGGCCATCCTCCGGGAATGCCCGGCCATCCGCAACGCAACGCCCATGGTCCGAGCCCGGACCCAGGTGGTGTACGGCAACCGCAACTGGGTGCCCAACGCCATGTACGGCACCACCCCGGCATATCTTGCAGTACAGAACTGGAGCAACCTGGCCGAAGGCGAACCCTTCAGCGACCGGGATGTCTTGAACAGCAACCGGGTTTGCCTCCTGGGCCAGACCCTGGTCCGAGAACTATTCGAGGGCGTATCCCCGGTGGGCAAGGATATCCGGATCAAAAACATCGCCTTTCGAGTGATCGGAGTTCTCGCTCCCAAGGGCGCCAACATGATGGGCATGGATCAAGACGATATCATCCTCGCGCCCTGGACCACCATCAAATACCGGGTCACCGGCACCAGCCTCACCTCCGCCAACCAGAGTACCGATTCCACGGCCAGCACTGCGGTCAACACCCTGAGCAATCGCTACCCGGCAACCCAGGGCACCCTGTATCCGGCACAGGACAGCGTCCAGCAGAGCGACAACCCCATGCCTGTGCGCTTCGCCAATATCGACAGCATCATGGCCGCGGCCAACAGTTCCGAAGAAATCTCCCTGGCCATCGAACAAATAACCGGGGTTCTCCGGGAACGACACCATCTCCGCCCCGACGAGCCGGACGATTTCAGCATCCGTGACATGGCCGAACTGACCAAAACCCTTTCCACCACCACCACCCTGATGACCAATCTGCTCCTGGCCGTGGCCATGATCTCCTTGGTGGTGGGCGGGGTGGGGATCATGAACATCATGCTCGTTTCCGTTACCGAGCGCACCCGGGAAATCGGCCTGCGCATGGCCGTTGGCGCACGAGGCCGCGACATCCTCCGCCAGTTTCTCGTAGAGGCGGTGGTGCTCTGCCTCACCGGCGGGGCCATGGGCATTGTCCTCGGCCATGGCGGCTCCCTGCTGGTGAAGCTCCTGCTCCACTGGCCGGTGGAAACCTCGCCTACGGCCATCGCCGCGGCGGTGCTGGTTTCCGCCGGAGTGGGAATCATCTTCGGATTTTACCCAGCCTGGAAAGCCTCGCGGCTTGATCCCATCGAAGCGCTGCGGTATGAATAAAAACAATCAGGCCGGACTTTCGGCCCATCTTAATAAGGAGTAACCCCATGCACCGCATAATCTACCGGACCTCCCTGGCCCTCTGTCTCTGCCTGCCCCTGCTGACCAGTTGCGCGATAGGCCCCGACTTCCTCCGCCCGGAGACCAAGGTTTCTTCCCAGTGGTTGGGGCAGACCCCCGCTTCAGCCGACGCCGAGGCTGCGCCCACTGCGGAACACAATCTGGCCCAGTGGTGGACGGTGTTCAACGATCCCCAGCTCACCTCCTTGATAGAGCGGGGCATGCAGGCCAATCTGGACCTGCGCATGGCTGAAAGCCGCATCCGCCAGGCCCGCGCTGCCATGGGCATCGCCGGGGCAGACCTTGGCCCGACCGTCAATACCGCCGCCTCCCTTACCCGCAGCCGGACCCCGGCCTCCGCAAGCCGGAGCGAGGTGATGACCGGGAATCTCTACCAGATGGGCTTTGATGCCGGCTGGGAGATTGACCTCTTCGGCGGCTTGCGGCGCGGGGTGGAAGCGGCAGGAGCGGATTATGAGGCAGCAGTGGAAAGCCGCAGCGATCTCCTGGTGAGCCTGAGCGCCGAGATTGCCAGCGACTATCTCAATCTCCGCTCCCTGCAACAGCGTCTCGCCATTGCCAGGGAGAACCTCAAGGCCCAGCAACACACCACCGACTTAACCCGCCAACGCTTTGACGTCGGTTTTGCCAGCAAACTCGATGTGGTGCGGGCGGAAGCGCTGGCCGCCACCACGGCCGGGCAAATCCCGCTGCTTGAGGCGCAGGTACGGCAAACGATTTACAGCCTCAGCCTGCTGTTGGGCGGCGAACCCTCCACCCTGCTGGCAGAACTGACCCCGGACGGCCCCCTGCCCACGGCCCAGGCCACAGTGCCAGCGGGTCTGCCTTCGGATTTGCTTCTGCGCAGGCCGGACATCCGCATAGCAGTTGCGAAGCTCCATGCCGCCACCGCCCGGATCGGCGTAGCCAAAGCAGACCTCTTCCCAAAATTTACCATCTCCGGCGCCTTGGGCTACCAGAACATCAACTCCAATGCGCTCTTCAACCCTGCCAGCAGCTTCTGGTCTCTCGGCCCCGCCCTGAACTGGCCGCTCTTTGACATGGGCCGCACCCGCGCCAATCTCGAACTGAAAAAGGCTGTCCAGGAAGAGGAACTCCTGGCCTATGAGCAGACCGTACTCAACGCCCTGCGCGAGGTGGAAAATGCGCTGATCGCCTCGACCAAGGAGGAAGAACATCGCCGATCAATGGCCCAGGCCGTGGCAGCCAACCGCACCGCAGTGGAGCTGGCCACCCTCCTCTACACCGCAGGCCAGAACGATTTCCTCGCTGTACTCGACGCCCAGCGCTCCCTCTATACCGCCGAGGATGCCCTGGCCCAGTCCAGCCGCACCGTGTCCACCAATCTCGTCGCCCTGTACAAGGCCCTGGGCGGCGGCTGGAATACGGGAGAAACACAACCGGCGACGACAAACAACGCGGCTGGCCTCTGATTTCTTAAACTGTAGCCGCGCAACATTGAAAATGTTTCCCCTTATCGCCGTAACTGTCGATCCCTGAACAAAACGAGGTGGCGAATGCCGCAGTCAGATACTCCGCAAAAACTTACGTCGCCGCAGCAGACGAGCCCCTCCGTAAAAGGCAAGCGCCGTTGGCTCTGGCTCATCGCTGTCATTCTGATAGTTGCCGGTGTGATTGTAATCCGGCGCATCGTCGCCTCCCATGCCCCGGATACTAAAACTCCCCGGCCCACTCCGGTGGTTGCCGTCCCGGCACGCAAAGAAGACGTCCCGGTCTATCTGAACGGCCTCGGCTCGGTGGTGCCGATCAATGCAGTCACCGTAAAGAGCAGGGTTGATGGGCAACTTTTGGAAGTCCGCTTTACTGAAGGACAGGACATAACCAAGGGAAGTCTGCTGGCCGTGATCGATCCACGCCCCTTCCAGGTCCAACTGACGCAGGCAGAGGGACAGCAGCTCCGTGATCAGGAATTACTGCGCAATGCCCAGCTTGACCTTGAACGATACAAAACCCTCTGGGACCAGGATTCGATCCCCAGGCAGCAGCTGGACACCCAGCAGGCCCTAATGCGCCAATATGAAGGCGCGGTCAAGATCGACCAAGGCCAGATCGACAGCGCCAAGCTGAACCTGACCTACTGCCAGATCACGGCGCCGGTCAGTGGACGGGTTGGGTTGCGTCTGGTGGACCCCGGCAATATGGTACATGCAACCGATGCCGGCGGCCTGGTGATGATCACCCAGGATCGACCGATCACGGTCGTGTTTCCCTTGCCCGAGGACAGTCTGCCCAAGGTGCTTGCCCGGATGCGCACCCGGGAACCGGTGACGGTTGAGGCCTGGGACCGGGAGATGAAACAGAAACTGGCAATGGGCACGCTCCTGACCGTGGATAATCAGATCGATCCTGCCACCGGAACGGTGAAGTTCAAGGCAACCTTCCCCAACAGCGGAAACGAACTGTTCCCCAACCAGTTTGTGAATGCCAAACTCCTGGTGGAAACAAAACGGGAGGCGGTGATCATTCCTGCTGCCGCTGTGCAGAGGGGGCCCCAAGGAGCCTTTGTTTTCCTGTTAAACGCCGACAAGACCGTGGCCATGCGTCCGGTCAAGCCTGGCGTGACGCAAGGGGACGACATCACCATCAATGAGGGTCTGGCTCCGGGAAACCTGGTGGTTGTGGAAGGCGCGGAACGGCTGCGTGACGGCGGCAAGGTAGAGCCGAAGGATCCGGCAAAAGCTGAAGAAGGACGCCCAGGCCGCGCCAAATGAATATCTCCCGCCCCTTTATCCTGCGGCCGGTTGCCACCACCCTGCTGATGATCGCCATCATCCTGGCCGGGGCTATGGCCTATCGCCAGCTACCGGTTTCGGCCCTGCCCCAGGTGGATTACCCCACCATCCAAGTGCGAACCCTGTATCCCGGCGCCAGCTCCAATGTGATGGCCACCTCGGTGACGGCTCCGCTTGAGCGGCAGTTCGGCCAGATGCCGGGGCTGACCCAGATGACCTCGTCGAGCTCCCACGGCTGTTCGGTCATCACCCTCCAGTTTTCCCTCAACCTTGCCCTTGATGTGGCGGAACAGCAGGTCCAGGCCGCCATCAATGCCTCCGGCAGCCTTCTGCCCAAGGAGCTGCCCTCCCCGCCGGTTTACAGCAAGGTCAACCCGGCCGATACACCGATTATGACCCTGGCCCTCACCTCCGACTCCCTGCCCCTGCCCAAGGTAGAAGATCTGGCCGACACCCGCTTTGCCCAGAAGATTTCCCAGTTGCCCGGAGTCGGCCTGGTGAGCATCAGCGGCGGACAGCGTCCGGCAGTCCGGATTCATGCCAACCCCATGGCCCTGGCCGCCTATGGCCTCACCCTGGAGGATCTCCGCACCGCCCTTGCGGCGGCCAACGTCAACCAGGCCAAGGGAAGCTTCGACGGCCCGCGCCAATCCGCGATCATCAGCGCCAATGACCAGCTTTTTTCCAGCAAGGAATACCAACGCCTGGTAATCGCCTACAAAAACGGCGCCCCGGTCTTTCTCAAGGATGTGGCCGAGGCCGTGGACGACACGGAGAACATCAACCAGGCAGCCTGGATGAACACCTCCCCGGCGGTGATCGTCAACATTCAGCGGCAGCCTGGGGCCAACGTGATCGAAGTGGTGGACCGGATCAAACAGCTGTTGCCGCAACTTCAAAGCACTCTGCCGAATTCCGTCAAGGTAACGGTGCTCACCGACCGGACCATCACCATCCGCGAGTCGGTCCAGGATGTCCAGTTCGAGCTGCTGCTGGCGGTGGTGCTGGTGGTGCTGGTGATCTTTCTCTTCCTGCGCAATCTGCCGGCCACCACCATCCCCAGTGTGGCGGTGCCGCTCTCACTGGTGGGAACCTTTGGGGTGATGCACCTCTTGGGATTTAGCCTCAACAACCTCACGCTCATGGCGCTGACCATCTCCACAGGATTTGTGGTGGACGATGCCATCGTGATGATCGAAAACATCTCCCGTTACGTGGAACAAGGGGAAACCCCGATGGAGGCAGCCCTCAAGGGCTCGCAACAGATCGGCTTCACCATCCTCTCGCTGACCGTGTCGCTGATCGCCGTGTTGATTCCCCTGCTCTTCATGGGAGATGTGGTGGGGCGGCTGTTTAGGGAGTTCGCCGTGACCCTCGGGGTTACCATCCTAATCTCGGCCGTGGTCTCGCTGACCCTGACCCCGATGATGTGCGCCCGGATTCTGAAACACGTTCCCGAGGAGCGCCAGGGCCGCTTCTACCATGCTTCCCAACGCTTCTTCGACCGGGTGATCGCCTCCTACGGACGCTCCCTGCAGTGGGTGCTGCGCCACCAGAAAGCCACCCTGACCGTGGCGGTGGGAACCCTGGTGCTGACGGTGTTGCTCTACCTGCTGATCCCCAAAGGGTTTTTTCCGGTGCAGGACACCGGCGCCATCCAGGGCATCTCCGAGGCCTCCCAGACGATCTCCTTCCCCGCCATGGCCGAGCGGCAGCAGGCGCTGGCCAAAGCTATCCTGCAAGATCCGGCGGTGGAGAGTCTCACCTCCTTTATCGGGGTGGACGGCACCAATACTACCCTCAACAGCGGCCGCATCCTGATCAACCTCAAACCGCTGGCCCAGCGCGATGCCTCGGCAAGCGAGGTGATCCGGCGGCTGCAACCGAAACTGGCTGCGGTAAGCGGGATTATCCTCTATATGCAACCGGTGCAGGATCTGACCGTCGATGCCCGGGTCAGCCGCACCCAGTACCAGTACACCCTGGAGACCCCTTCCAGCGAAGAGCTGGCCACTTGGGGGCCCAAGGTGGTGGAGGCCCTGAAACAGCAGCCTGAGTTGCGGGATGTGGGGAGCGATCAACAGGACCAGGGGTTGCGGGTGATGCTGAACATCGACCGGATCACTGCGGCCCGCTTTGGCCTGACTCCCCAAAATATCGACGACGCCCTGTACGATGCCTTTGGCCAACGCCAGGTTTCCACCATCTTCACCGAACTGAACCAGTACCGGGTGGTCCTGGCGGTCAAGCCGGAATTCTCCCAAAGCCCGCAGGGGCTGAACTCCCTCTATCTCCGGGCTGCGGGCGGCGGCCAGGTGCCGCTCTCCGCCGTTGCCTCGGCCAGCGAAACCCATGGTCCGCTGGTAATCAACCGCCAGGGCCAGTTTCCCGCCGTAACCACTTCATTCAACCTGGCGCCGAGAACCTCGCTGGGAGATGCGGTTGATGCTATCGAAAAGATTACCCGCAACATCGGTCTGCCGGACAGCATCAGGGGCACCTTTCAGGGAACTGCCCAGGCCTTTAAATCCTCGCTTGCCAACGAGCCGATCCTGATCCTGGCTGCCCTGATAACCGTCTATCTCGTCCTTGGCATTCTCTACGAAAGCTATATCCACCCGGTTACCATCCTTTCCACCCTGCCCTCGGCCGGGGTGGGGGCGGTGCTCTCGTTGATGCTCTGCGGCCAGGATCTGACCGTCATCGCCATCATCGGCATCATCCTGCTGATCGGCATCGTCAAGAAAAACGGCATCATGATGGTGGACTTCGCCCTGGATGCCGAACGCACCGAAGGCAAGTCGCCGGAAGAGGCGATCTTTCAGGCCTGCCTGCTGCGTTTTCGGCCGATCATGATGACCACCCTGGCCGCGCTGTTGGGGGCGCTGCCCCTGGCCCTGGGAACCGGGGTCGGCTCGGAGTTGCGGCGGCCCCTGGGCATCTCCATCATCGGCGGCCTGGTCATCAGCCAGATTCTGACCCTCTATACCACCCCGGTGATCTACCTCTGGTTTGACCGTCTGAGCAAACGGCGTAGTATGCGGAGCGGACTATAATCCTGGACCACAAACGTCTTGGCGCACATGGGGCCATAAGGTTGTGTCATGAAAAAAACTGTCATCGCTAAAATTGAAGCCCTTCCGCGAGCTGTCTTGTTCAATGCATGTCTGCTTTGTGCTATAGGCTTAGGTGTTGCTGATTATCTGACTGGAGATGCAACCCTGCTGTTGTTCTATTTTATCCCCATCACAGTCGCCACTTGGTTCATTGGGAGACTCGCCGGTTTAATAATCTCGTCCGTCTGCGCCCTTGAGCTTTTTATCACCGATATACTTTTCCAGATGGCGGCAGGTTCTATTCAATCAATCAGATACTGGAACTCACTCATGGAAGCGGCTTTTCTTTTCCTGACCGCGCAAATACTGTTTTTGCTCAAGGCAGAAATGGATAACAACAAGCTGAAGGCACAGGAGCTTGAAGCTGCAAACATTGGCCTTGAGGCATTCAATTATTCCGTGGCCCATGACCTGCGAGGCCCGCTTACCTGGATTGGCGGGTACAGTCATCTCCTTCTCAAACACTATGGAGACCTTCTTGATGAGCAACACCGAGAGTTCCTTGCTAAAATCTCCGAAGGAACATTCAACATGCAGCAACTCATTGATGCTCTCCTCGAATTGGCCCGTGCTGGGCACTGCAAGTTGCAGCGGGAACAAGTAGACCTTTCCAAAATGGCCCACGATATTGCCGCGGACCTGACGTCGAGAATTGCCGGACGGCAAGTTAACTTCCAAATAGCCGCGAATATTACCGCCTTTGGAGACAAATGTTTGCTCCAGGTGGTTCTGCGGAACCTATTGGAAAATGCTTGGAAATACTCCGGCCAGATGGAAGATGCAACCATCGAGTTCGGAACGACGCAGGAGGGGGCTACATTGGTCTATTTTGTCCGTGATAACGGCATCGGCTTTGCCAAAGAAGATGCAGGAAAGATATTTACTCCTTTCGCGCGCCTTGATGGCACTAAAACCTTTCACGGACATGGCATCGGTCTAGCCACGGTGCATCAGGTTATCCTGCGCCATGGAGGAAAAATATGGGCAACAGGGGAGGTCGGCAGGGGGGCAACATTTTATTTCACCATCTGACTCCAGACAATTTCGTAGTATGGCAACCCGCTTATCCGATCGTACAAGTAGTAAGGAAATGTTCACTTATGGCAAATCAAAATGCGGAAACCCATCTTGAACAAGATATCTGCATCCACATCTTCACCGTTTCGGCGGCAATGGTTGGTGTCTGTCTGACGGTAATCGGCTTGCTCCGGGTAATAATCACCATCCGGAAGTTTAATACAATTGCCGACGATATTCTCGCCCTGGATGCGGTGGTGTTTCTCGTTTCATGCCTCTTGGCCTATTGGGCTTTGCGTACGCGCGCAACGCGCAGAATGCATCGGATTGAACGTCTCGCCGACAGCATGTTTATTTTTGGCTTGTTATTGATGGTTGTTGTCTGCGGATTCATTACCTATGCAATCGAATTCAGCTGAAAAATATCCAGCGGGCAATCCGTGGAAATTGGCAACGCGGATGCATGTGCTGCATGAAGGCCGCATGCCCATAACGGAAAACGCATGAGCATCTCTGCCACCTTCATCCGGCGACCGGTCGCCACCACGCTTCTCACCATTGGCTTGGTCCTGGCAGGGGCGATCGCCTTCCGGTTGCTGCCGGTCTCACCGCTGCCCCAGGTGGATTTTCCCACTATCTCTGTCTCTGCAGCCCTGCCCGGCGCCGACCCGCAGACCATGTCCACCTCGGTGGCCGCCCCCCTTGAGCGTCAGTTCGGCCGCATCGCCGGGGTGACCGAGATGACCTCCACCAGTTATCGGGGCATCACCTCCATCACCCTGCAGTTCGACCTTGACCGGAACATCGACGGTGCGGCCCGCGACGTGCAAGCGGCCATCAATGCGGCCAGGGGCGACCTGCCGAGCAACCTCCCCAACAACCCGACCTACCGGAAGGTCAACCCCGCCGATGCCCCCATCCTGGTGCTGTCGTTGACCTCCGAGACGGTGGACACCTCCCAGATGTACGATGCGGCCGCCTCCATCCTGCAGCAGAAGCTCTCCCAGGTTCCGGGAGTGGGACAGGTCATCCTGGGAGGGAGTTCCCTGCCTGCGGTCAGGGTGGATCTCAATCCCCTTGCTCTGAACAAATACGGAATCAGCCTGGCGCAGGTGCGGAGCATGCTGGCAACCACCAACGTAAACCGCCCCAAGGGGATGCTTGCCAACAGCACCAGCTCCTGGGAACTGCACGCCAACGATCAGCTCAAAAAGGCCGCCGAGTACCGGCCCCTGGTGGTCAGCTACCGCAACGGCGCCGCGGTCAGACTGACGGATGTGGCCACGGTGAAGGATTCGGTGGAGGATCTGCGGGTTGCGGGAATAGTGAACGGTAAACCGGCGGTGATGGTCATCATTTTCCGACAGCCAGGGGCCAACATCATTGAAACGGTGGACAGCGTGCGTGGCCTCCTGCCGCAACTGCAGGCGGCCCTGCCGGGCGATGTGGCCCTTTCGGTGGTGGTGGATCGTACCCCGCCGATCCGCGGCTCCCTGCACCATGTGGAAATCTCGCTGCTCCTTTCCGGGCTGCTGGTGATCCTGGTGGTTTTCTGGTTTCTGCGCAACTTCCGGGCCACCCTGATCCCGGCGGTGGCGGTGGCGACCTCCATCATCGGCACCTTCGGAATCATGTACCTGTTCGGTTATTCGTTGGACAACCTCTCCCTGATGGCGCTGACCATTGCCACCGGTTTCGTGGTGGATGACGCCATCGTGGTGCTGGAAAATATCACCCGCTACCGGGAGATGGGGCAAAGTCCGCTTCAGGCGGCGCTTACCGGCTCAAAAGAGATCGCATTCACGGTGCTCTCCATGAGCGTGTCGCTGGTGGCGGTCTTCATTCCGATCCTGTTGATGGGCGGGGTGGTGGGTCGCCTGTTCCGGGAGTTTGCCGTCACCCTCTCCGCGGCCATCTTGGTCTCGCTGGTGGTGTCGCTGAGCGTCACCCCGATGATGTGCGCCTTTTTGCTCAAGGATGAAAAGGTCCAACCACACGGACGCCTCTATCGCACCAGCGAGCGGGTCTTTAACTGGATGCACAGCTCCTACGAACAGACACTGCGCTGGGCTTTGCGGCATACGCGGATCATGCTCGGCCTGACCCTGCTGACCGTGGTCCTGACGGTTATTTTGTTCATCCTGGTTCCCAAGGGCTTTTTCCCGGAACAGGATACAGGGCGCTTGTCCGGCAGCATTCAGGCCAGTCAGGATATCTCTTTCCAGTCGATGCGGGAAAAACTCTCCCGGATTATCGATATCATCCGGAAAGACCCCGAGGTGGCGTTTGTCGCCGGGTTTACCGGCGGTGGCGGCGGCGGTGGTTCCACAGTCAACACCGGCCGCATGTTCATCTCCTTAAAACCGTTTGCAGAGCGAAAGTCCACGATTGCCCAGGTGATCGGACGACTGCGGCCGAAACTGGCCCAGGTGCCCGGCGCCCCGGCGATTCTCCAGCCGGTGCAGGACCTGCGGGTTGGCGGTCGGGTCAGCAGCTCCCTCTACCAGTACACCCTGCAAGGAGAAAACGTGACCGAGCTGAACGCTTGGAGCCTCAAGCTGTTGCAAAAACTGCGGACCGTGCCTGCCCTGGTGGATCTGAACAGCGACCAGCAGAATCGGGGTCTTGAGGCGATGATCAAGATTGACCGCCCCACTGCCTCACGGCTGGGAATCTCCCCGCAACAGATAGACGAAACCCTGTACGATGCCTTTGGCCAGCGGCAAGTTGCCGTCACCTACACCCAGCTCAACCAGTACCATGTGGTCATGGAGGTTGCCCCGCAATTCTGGCAGCGCCCCGACACCCTGCATGCCCTTCAGGTTCCGTCCTCGGGCGGCTCCCTTGTGCCGTTGGATGCCTTCACCTCCTTCCGCCCCAGCGCCAGCGCCCTGGCAGTCAACCACCAGGCGCAAATCCCGGCGGTGACCATCTCCTTCAACCTGGCGCCAGGCACCTCGCTGGGAGATGCGGTCGAAGCCATCCAGAAGGCCACCCGCGACATCGGGATGCCAGCGGGGATCAGAGGCAAATTCGCCGGCACAGCCCAAGCATTTCAGGATTCGCTGAACAACCAGTCCCTCCTGATTCTCGCTGCCCTGGCAGCGGTCTATATCGTGCTGGGCATCCTCTATGAGAGTTACATCCACCCCCTGACCATTCTCTCAACGCTGCCGTCGGCAGGGGTAGGGGCGGTTGTGGCCTTGATGCTGTTCGGCATTGACCTGAACCTGATCGCCATCATCGGCGTGATTCTCTTGATCGGCATCGTCAAGAAAAACGGGATCATGATGGTGGACTTTGCCATTTCCGTGCAGCGACATGAGGGAAAGAGCGCTGAGGAGGCTATTTTTCAGGCCTGCCTCCTGCGTTTCAGACCGATCATGATGACCACCATGGCTGCGCTTTTCGGGGCACTGCCCCTGGCGTTTGGGATGGGAGTCGGCGCGGAGTTGCGGCGGCCTCTGGGGGTATCCATTGTCGGAGGACTCATCTTCAGTCAGATGCTGACCCTGTACACCACGCCGGTGGTTTATCTCTATATGGACCGCGTGCGGCTCTGGCATGAAGGCAGACGCCGAGCCAAAATCACGGCAACACACTAAAGACTGGAGGAAAAAAGATGGTCCGTTATGCCGTCTCTATTGTCTGCGCTGCTTTATGCGCATTGCTTGCCGCCTGTTCCGTGGGCCCCGATTACGTCAGACCGCAGGCGCTGACGGAAATGCCGGACCATTTCAAGGAAACGGAAGGCTGGAAGATTGCCGAACCAGGAAACAGCCCCCTGCCGGAAATGTGGTGGGAGCTGTATGCTGATCCCCAGCTCAACCAACTTGAGGAGCAACTGCTGGCTGCCAACCAGACCATCCGCCAGGCCGAGGCCCAGTTCCGTCAGGCACAGGCCTTAGTGCAATCGGCCCGGGCCGGTTATTTCCCCAACCTCAACTTGGGCGCCTCGGCAATCCGCTCCCAGCGCTCCGCCAACGCACCCGGCAGTGCAGGGGCGGCAACCGCCGGTCCTACCTGGGATTTCCAAATGCCAGTGGCACTGCCGTGGGAAATTGATCTGTGGGGCAGAATTCGGCGAAGCGTCGAGGCCAGTCAGGCATCGTCTGAGGCCAGCAATGACGACCTGGCCGCAGTGCGACTCAGTATGCAGGCGGCCCTGGCCTCAAACTACTTCCAACTGCGGGCGGTGGATGCCCAAAAGGCTTTGTTTGACGAAACCGTGGCCAACTATGCCAAGTATCTGAAACTGACCAAAAATCGCTACCAAAGCGGGGTCGCGGCCAAGTCCGACCTGCTGCAAGCCGAGGCCCAGCTGAAAGGGACCGAGGCCCAGGCATTTGATCTGGACGTCCAACGCGCCCAGTTGGAACATGCCATTGCCCTGCTGGTCGGCAAGCCAGCCTCAAGCTTCTCCCTGCCGCGACTTCCGTTAATGGCGCCGCCGCCGGAGATTCCCCTCGCTATTCCTTCCGAGTTTCTCGAGCGACGGCCTGACATCGCGGCGGCAGAGCGACGCATGGCCGCAGCCAACGCCCAGATCGACGTGGCAAAGGCCGCCTATTTCCCCAGCTTGAGTCTTTCCGCCATAGGCGGGTTTGACTCCTCCGCAACCTCCAACTGGCTCACCTGGCCGAGCCGTTTCTGGTCTGTGGGGCCATCTGTTTCCCAAAACCTTTTCGACGGCGGGTTCCGCCAGGCCCAGAGCGCCCAAGCCCGAGCCGCCTTCGACGCCACCGTGGCCGCCTACCGTCAGACTGTGTTGACCGGTTTCCAAGAGGTTGAGGACAATCTGGCAACCTTGCGTATCCTCGAAACGGAATTCAAGGTGCAGGATGAGGCCGTCCAGGCGGCAAGCCAAACCTCTGCCATCACGACCAATCAGTACCGGGCAGGAATCGTCAGTTCCTTGAATGTCATCACCGCCCAGGCGACAGAGCTTGCCAATCGCCGCACGGCAATCGCCATTCTGGGACGACGCCTCATGGCCAGTGTGCAACTGGTCAAGGCCCTGGGCGGCGGCTGGAAGCAAGAAAATGCTGTTCCTTCCAACCCCGTAGAAACCAAGTAGCCCTTGTGTCCATGCTCCAGCGCACAACCTCGGTAAACATCCAGCCCCAGCAGGCCGGGCAACAGCTCCTGGATTTTGTCAGCCAACGCTTCACCTACCGGAGCCGGGAGGAATGGCAGGCGGAGCTGGCAGCCGACCGTTTTCTGCTCAACGATACCGAGGCGCGGGGTGATTCCATCCTGGCCCCAGGCGACCGCCTCGTCTACCTGATGCCCGCCTTGGTGGAGCCTCCGGTTGATGCCAACTACACCGTGCTCCACGAGGATGACGACCTGCTGGTGATCAACAAACCCGCCCCCCTGCCCTGCCATCCCAGCGGTCGCTTCTTCGCCCACACCCTCTGGGCTCTGCTCAAAGAAACGCATGGCCTTGCCGATCCGAGGCTCGTCAACCGGCTGGACCGGGAGACCTCGGGCATCGTCCTGGTGGCAAAAAACAAAGTCGCAGCCCGCCTGTGCCAGGAGCAGTTTGCCCAGCATCGGGTGGAGAAGGTCTATCTGGCAGTGGTGGAAGGAGATTTTCCGGACACGGTCGTGCCGGTGGAAGCCACAGGATGGCTGGGGCCGGACCCGGACAGCGCGATCCGCAAGAAGATGCGCTTCTATCCGGAGCAAAAGGATGCGCCGCCCGGAACTGTGGAGGCCAGCACTACGTTCCGGCGCATCTCCACCGCAAGCACCGCCAGCCTGAGCCTGGTGGAAGCAAGGCCCCACACCGGTCGCTGCCATCAAATTCGGGCCAGCCTGTTACACCTGGGCTTTCCGGTGGTGGGCGACAAACTTTATGGAGTGGATGAACAGCTTTTCCTGCGTTTCAAGGAAGGATGCCTGAGCCCAGCGGACCACGCCCTTCTCCGCATCCCCCGCCAGGCCCTGCACGCAGCCACTCTACGCCTCATCCATCCAGTAAGCGGAAAGGAGCTGGAGTTTTCCGCTCCGCTGCCGCTGACTCTTTCCGCTTTAATGAACAGGGAATAGCGGTTGAGCCCCAAAATTTCAGGCAGTCCTTTCTCTTGACAAAGATTGCCAAAAAGATCATCCTTTCAACAGGAGGTGCCGCCATGGCAACCATGAATGTTTCCCTGCCAGACCCCATGAAATCGTGGGTTGAAAGGCAAGTCAGCACCGGGCATTACAGCAATGCCAGCGATTATGTCCGTGACCTGATCCGACAAGACCAGGAATATCAGGACAAACGCGAGGCCCTTATCAAGGCGCTCATTGCCGGAGAAAACAGCGGGGTTTCCGAACGCACGGTCGGGGACATCTGGCAGGATGTCACAGCACGGCGCGGGCTCGATGTATAGACTTTCCAATGCCGCCGCCCAGGATATCGAAAAAATCCTGGAGCAATCGTTGGTCGAGTTTGGCCTGTTGCAAACAAAAAACTACTTCAACTCCCTGACCCGCTGCTTAAAACTTCTCGGTGACCATCCGGAAATGGGCCGCACTGCCGAAGAAATCCTACCCGGATACCGCCGGTTTCCCCACAAAAGCCATCTGATTTCCTATAAACCGACCGGCAAAAACGACATCCTCGTCGTCCGCATTCTCCACCACCATATGGATGCCATCCGGCGCATGCAGGACTGACCACGCCCGCCGTCGCCCCCTTGCCGCCTGCGCTTCAGGGCTTGCTGGATTAGATATCGATTTACTTTTCCTTTGATATTCCATACCCTATCAGACAATATCGTTTTATACAAAAATCAGAGCCCAGAAAACTGGGGAGTAGTTCCTAGTTTCTTCATTTCCTATTGGAGGAGTTCATATGAGACGGAGAGATTTCCTCGCAGAACATATTGCCCAAAAAAGCGTTGTTGAGGATGTGATGAAATCCTTTGCTTGGACAACATTATGTGGGACGGTCTATGCAATGGCTATTTCAGCGCTCAAAGCTGAGGCATATTTTCAAGGGCTGGCAATATTTGCAGTCTTTCTTCTTCTTTCCACGAGTTCGGTCATGTATGTAGCACTCTATGTGGTAATACCGCTTGATTCCGCAATGTACCCAACTGACCCATATTGGGATGAAAAAGCACAGAAACTAACAGGGATGCCAAGGCTTCTTGAGGCTGTAAAAGTATTTTTAACAAGAAAACACATGTTTTATCTGGTGGTATGTCTCGGCTATTTTTTATATGCGCACCGAGTGGCTAGCTATTTGGGCACAAATGTCGTCAAGGGCTAACAATGCCAAGAACCCTGACAGTATTGAACCAAGTCGCTTCTTAAGCGGGAAAAAGGCTCAAAAAATAGTGGCGACTATCATCCAAGACCTGCACGCACAGAACGAGAGCCAGGCTTGACGCATAATGGGCGGCAGAGCCTGCTTGACAACCCACCAAAATGTAACTACAATAAAAATGAAAATTGAGTATGATCACCAGAAACGGGTGGAAACCCTGGAAAGCAGGGGGCTTGATTTCGATGACGCCCCGCTGCTTTTTGCCTCATCCCGCCGAATCACCTGGCCGGATAGCCGCCAGGATTACGGAGAGTCCAGGGAAATCACCATGGGGGAACTTGCCGGACGGCTGGTCATCATGGTCCACACCAGGAGGGGTGCCGCAACCCGGATCATTTCCATGAGGAAAGCCAATGAAAGAGAACAACGCTGGTTTGAAAAGCAATTTGAAGAAGATTGACAGCCACGCGATCAGCCCGGCGGAATATACCGAGATCCCGGAGCTGCCGGAGGAGTTTTTCACCGATGGACAGATGTACCGGAACGGTAAGCCCGTGGAGCGCCGGAGCCGTGGCAAACAGAAAGATCCCATCAAAAAACAGCTCACCATCCGGCTGAATTCCGAAGTGGTCGATTTTTTCAAGTCCCAGGGGAACGGGTGGCAATCACGGATCAACAAAGCGCTTCAGGACTACGTTCGCTCACACAAACCCGCCTGATTGTCCATGAACAGATTAGGAACGCCCCCCTATTTTTCTAATTTTAAGGCCGCCGAAAACTGGCCGCCACAAAAAAACCGAGAAATATCCCTTGTTTTCCTGGCATTGAATTAAGGAGCAACCCATGACCATCATTGAAACTATACTGCTCAGCGCATTACCGATCTTTCTTGTGACAGGCAGCGTTGCCGGCTTGATTGTCGGGGCCGTTTTGATTTTGCGCCCGCACTGGTTGCTGCGCGCGGGCCCGATTGCCAACCGCTGGATTTCCACGGGCTCCCTCGACAGAATTTTAAACATCTCCATCAATGCTGATTCTTGGTTTTACCGTTATCGCCGCACCAGCGGTTTCGCTACGTTGGCGGGGGCGATTTATGTGTTGTATTTTTTCAGCGTGCAGATTGATAAAACCAGTGCCGGTTCAAGTTGCATCGGGGTGTTGTTTGATTCGATGGTATTGATCGCGCTATTTGGGGCTGCGCTTGCCTTATTCGTCAGCCTGATCGTACTGTTTCGCCCAAGCCTATTGCGCAAATTTGAATCCGCCGCAAATGAATGGATTTCTTTGCGTGACGCCCTGAAACCACTGGATATTTCGCATAACAACGTGGATGAATTTACTTTCCGCCACACCCAGCAAATGGGCGTGATACTGGTGCTGTGCAGTGTGTATACATTGGTGGTATTCACCTTCTTGGCGAGGTAAAAAGCCCCACAACAGACAAGCTACCCAACACCCCTTCCTCGCCCCACTGATTATTTGCCTCTGCCGGGAAAGATGATAATGAAAAAATGTCCCTTCTGTGCTGAAGAAATTCAAGACGAAGCTATAAAGTGCAAACACTGCGGTACGTTTTTGGATGCCTCCCACCCTCTCCATCCACAGGGGCAGAGACCATGGTATTTCCGAAAACCCTTTATTGTCATCGCGGTCAGTTGTGTCGGGCCGCTGGCCTTACCCCTGATCTGGTGGCGTCCGCACACGACGCGGGCCTGGAAGATCGGCCTCACCCTAGGAATCCTTGTGCTCAGTTGGTTCTTGTTCCAGGCAACGATGGAAGCCATTCACACTCTCAAAGAATCTTACAAACTCATTGAAGGGCTGTGAAAAACGAAACGGTGACGGATTTCTTTAATTCCCCACCGACAATGCCGGCAAACAACAAAAAAATGCCGCAGGAGACGCCATGAAAACGAGCAGGTTATTCGAGCCACTCTCCATCGGGAATCTCCAGCTAAAAAACAGAATCGCCCTGGCGCCCATGACCAGAGCCCGTGCCGGCTCGACGCGGGTAGCCAATGCCTTGATGGCCGAATATTATTACCAACGCGCCACCGCCGGACTTCTCATTACCGAGGCAACCGTGGTCTCAAAACAGGGCATCGGCTGGGATGATACGCCGGGCATTTACACCGAGGAGATGGTTGCAGGCTGGCAGAAAGTCACCGACATGGTCAAACCGACCGGTACTCACATGTTTCTACAACTCTGGCATTGCGGCAGAGCCTCGCACAGTGATTTCCATGATGGCAAGCTCCCGGTTTCTGCCTCTGCAGTGCAACTGGGCGGCGACTCCATCCACACCTCTCTCGGCAAAAAACAATACGAAATTCCCCGCGCCCTGACGGTGGGGGAAATTAAAGCAACCGTGGATGATTACCGTCAGGCCGCGATCAATGCCAAGGCCGCCGGCTTTTCCGGCATAGAAGTGCATGGCGCCAACGGGTATCTGATCAATCAATTCCTCGATGCAAAAACAAATCTCCGCGCAGATCAATACGGCGGCAGCCTGGAAGGCAGATTCCGTTTTTTCAAAGAGGTGCTGGCAGCGGTGCTTGAGGTCTGGGCCCCGGAGCAGGTAGGCGCCCGCATCTCGCCCAACGGGATTTTTAACGATATGGGCAGCGAGGACTTCCGGGAAACGTATCTCTACGTGGCCAAAGAACTCAACAAATTCAAGCTTGGCTATCTCCATATCATGGACGGGCTGGCCTTTGGTTTTCACGACAAGGGCGAGCCCATGAACCTGGCGGAATTCAGGCCAATTTTTCAAGGAAAGATTATCGGCAATTGCGGCTATACTCAAGAACTCGCGGAACAGCGATTGGCCGAGGGAACTGCCGACATGATCGCTTTTGGCCGACCTTTTATCACCAACCCCGACCTACCCGAACGCTTCAAGAACAATTGGCCTCTCAATCCTGCCGAGGATATGACGCTGTGGTATACCCCAGGAGCCAAGGGGTATACGGATTATGCACCGTACAAATAACGAATAAGGGGCCGGATTGAGCAACCCCGTTTTGCATTCAACTCTGGAGCTAAAAAAATGGTTACTTGTTACTTGCGCTACATAATCGAGCCATCCAAGCTGGCGAAGTTCGAACACTACGGAAAGCTATGGATTCCCTTGGTGGAAAAATTCGGGGGAAAACACCACGGTTATTTCTTGCCTTCGGAAGGAGCGAACAACATCGCCCTGGCCCTTTTTACCTTTCCAAGTCTCGCTGCGTACGAACAATATCGAATCAAGTCGTTTACTGACGCGGAGTGCTTGGCGGCCTTTAAATACGCGGAAGAAACACAATGCATTCTCAGTTACGAAAGAAGTTTTTTCAGGCCCGTCTTCGAATGAACCAATACACATAGGAACGGATTATCCAACAATGGCAAAGCATGTATGTCCCTGGTGGCTGGCCTATACCTTTGACAATCCCTTGCGACGAATCTTCCACAAGCCGGAAGAGATCTTTGCCCCGTATCTCCAAGAGGGAATGACTGCCGTCGACCTCGGCTGCGGCATGGGCTACTTCTCCATCGGCATGGCCAAACTGGTTGGCGAAACCGGAAAAATAATCGCCGTTGATCTGCAACAAAAAATGCTGGATACCCTGCGGAAACGTGCGGAAAAAGCGGGCGTGGCCAACCGCATCACCACCGTGTTGTGCAATGACAACAACATCGGCACACACGAAGCAGTGGATTTCGCCCTGGCGTTCTGGATGGTACACGAAACCCCGGATGCACTGCGCTTTCTCACACAGGCCCGTGCGATCCTGAAGCCATCAGGCAAATTTTTACTGGCCGAACCCAAAGGACACGTCACCTTCAGCGAATTCAGAAAAACGCTGTCCATCGCGCAAGAATTTGGCTTTAAGCTCATTGATTCTCCTGTCATATCCTTAAGCCATGCTGCTGTATTCGAAAAACTATAAGGAGACGCACGAGAACAAACAGGCCTTGCAGCAAGAAATACCTCAGGATACCAGCGGACCGCACGCCGACGAACTCGATTTTCTGTGGCTGGAGATTACGGCGCAGTGCAACCTCTCCTGTGTCCATTGCTATGCGGACTCCAGCCCATCCAGGGCGCTGCATGGAAGTCTTGACTTGGAAGATTGGTTGGATGCTCTTCGCCAGGCTGCGGACTTGGGGTGCAAAAAGGTTCAATTCATCGGGGGCGAGCCCACGCTGCACCCAGGCCTTTCCACGCTCATTGCCTCTGCCCGTGAGCTTGGCTTTACCACGGTGGAGGTATTCACCAACGGGACCCTTTTCACCGAGGCCTTAAAAAATAGCTTTCTGCACCACCACATCCACTTGGCGTTTTCCGTCTATTCCGCCCAAGCAGATGTTCACGATGCTGTCACCCAAAAAAAAGGCAGCTTCGCCAAGACCATGACTTCCCTGCAATGGGCCATAGGCTGCGGGCTCCCTGTCCGCGTCGCGGCAGTGCAGATGGAGACCAACGCCGGAGACCTCGAGCAGACCAAAAAGATGCTAACAGAAATGGGAGTGGCTTCGATGAGCTCCGGGCATCTCCGCAGGATAGGCCGCGGGGCGAGAGGAAAAAAATCCGAGCCCTGCTTTGACGAACTGTGCGGGCGGTGCTGGCAGCAGAAACTATGCCTCACCGCAAACGGCGAAATATACCCATGTGTTTTCGCTCGTTTTTATCCCATTGGAAATCTGAGCCAAGGATTGGGATATGTCCTTGATGGCCCCGAGCGAAGCGCCTTCCGCGCTGCCCTGCTGGCCGCGCAATCGCAACAGCGCGGCAATACCCACGCCCGGAGTTGCGCCTGCGAACCTGATTTCCCGCCGGTTCCCTGCGATCCTGATTTAGGGCCGGTGCCGTGTGATCCCGACCTGGTGCCGGTGCCCTGTGACCCTGACCTGGTACCCGTGCCCTGCGATCCTGACTTAGTACCTGTGCCCTGCGATCCCGATCTGGTACCGGTTCCGTGCGACCCCGATTTAGTGCCCGTACCCTGCGACCCCGATCTGGTGCCGGTTCCATGCGAACCTGCTCTGGGAATGGAATCGCAGACCATCCCCAACCGCCTCTGGGGCTGAACGCGTGTGCCAGTTCTGCACCCAGCACGGGGAGGGAAAAAAATGGTACGAGAACATGGCCAACTACACGGCCGAGATGTTCCGCCAGGTCAATTCCGAGCAGAACCTCCTCCGCTTCCTGCACGGCTTTACCGCATCGCTGCGGGATAATCTCGCCACCGCCGCCCGCTGGCAGCGCCGCTTCCCGCGCATCTACCGCTTCATCGCCTACCCAATCCTCAGTCGCAAGATGCAAAAAACCCACTTCGGCCAGATCGTACCGCTGGAGGATATCGAAGCGATCCTCTCGCAGATGGAGCACATAGTCCGCCTACCCTGCGTCTGCCGCCGGGTCTCCCTGAATACCGAAAAACGCTATTGCTTCGGGGTGGGCATGGATCTGACCCCGATCCTGGCCCAGGTGCCGGATTTTGCCGCCTTCGAGTACTGGAGCAGAGAACAGGCCATCAGCTTCATCCGCCAGTTGGATCAGGAGGGCAAAACCCACAGCGTCTGGACCTTCAACACCCCATTCATCGGCGCGACCTGCACCTGCGACCAGGACTGCATGGCCTACCGGGCCCAGATTACCTTGGGGGTAACGCGTACCATGTGGAAGGCGGAGTACGTGGCAAAGATAGACCCGCTACGTTGCACCGGCTGCAACCTCTGCCGCAAGCGCTGCTTTTTTGAGGCCATCGGCTTTGACCGCGACAACAAGAAATGCGTGGTCGATGCCAGCGCCTGCTATGGCTGCGGCGTCTGCCGCCCCGCCTGCCAGCACGAGGCCATCCGCCTCATCGACCGTGCGGCTGTGCCTGCTGCGGCGGCGAATTGGTAAAGGCCCGGACTAGGCTACTGGCGACAATCCCCGTATTTATTCAGTATTGCCCACGGAATCTCCCAGGTGTACGATCACACAGCGAATCCAATCATTGCCCCTTTGCCCGATCGCATTCCTTCTGGAGTACCGACATGCACTGCTGGGATTTTCACAACTGCGGAGAAAAGAAAAAGAATTGCCCGGCCTTCCCAGGCTCGGGCAAGAACTGTGCGTTGTTATCCGGAACCATCGGCTCCGGCCAGCCCATCTTCGCCTTCAGTCAAAAAAGTGAACGCTGCCTGCGCTGCTCGTTTTTCCACAGCGAGCATTACCCCGAGGAGTTCGAGGGCGCTCTCGAGCACGAACCGTTTTAGCTGAAGCTGCCCCTCATTTCCCGTTCGTATCCGTCTGCCCTATCAGCCTCTTGAACTGCGGCTCGGGCTTTGCAACCTCCTCCCCGCAAACCTGCTTGAAAACATTGTTCCGCCAGGTCTCCTCGACGCAGGGCAGCAGGTATTGCTTCACAAAGGCCTCGAAATGGCCGATGACCGACGGCGCCACATCCTTGATGCCGTTTTTAGTTCCGCGCTGCACAAGCTCGAGCATGTTGCCGAAATCCCGCATTGATACGGTATACTTGCCGTTTTCCTGGCTCGCGATGAGCGCCTCCATCATATCGTTGTTGATATGGACGTCACCCTCTGCTTCGGTGCACCGCCGCTGGGCGAGCATCTGCGTCATGAGCGGCGACGACGATGACAGACCGTTGGCCGTCCCGTCCGCCAAGACCTGCCGCACAAGCCCGCTCTGAAGTTCGCATTCCTCGAAAGCCTTTTGCCACTTTGGCGAGGATGCCGGATTCTTCACCGCTTGCAGGTAGGCATTGGCGAAATGTTTGTTGAACCTGAGCAGAGACTTAGGATTATCGAACGCCTCCAGCCCCACCGCACGAATGATCTCTTGCGTGATATCCCGATGGATCAGGGTGAACAGCACCTTCAGCTCGTCTTTCCGCTCCTTGCCCTGCTGGATTGCCACCTCGCTGAGAGCATCGATGATTTCGCGGTTCTCCCGCAGCAGGTTGTCGAGTTCTTCATCGGGCATATGGTCTGCATCCTCGTGCGAACTATGGAAATAAGCGGCGGCTTTTGCCTTTGGAGCAAAAATCAGCGACGGTGACATACTCTAACATCCGGGTGGACTCTCTTTCAAGAGCCCAAACTTTGACAAACGAAACGGGGGAAAACACAGGAAAGCCATTGCAGTGTTTGCCCCTATTATTTATATAGAAAGAGTGTTTTTTGATTGTGCAGATTTTTACCAAACTTCAAAACAAGGAAGAGTCTCCATGCTACAGAAAATGATCAGGCCCGTGAGTTTCTTTTTGGTTTTCTCCTTTCTTCTCCTCGACTTTTCCGTGCAGACGGCAAAGGCGCAGATGATCGACACCAATACCGTAATCGCGGCGCAGAAGCAGGACGCGAGCCGGGAGCGGGTGGCCTCCTTCCTGGGCCGTGACGATGTGCAACAGGTCATGGTGCAGCACGGCGTT
>JAPLJG010000072.1:19510-25383 GCA_026388735.1 Deltaproteobacteria bacterium | reverse complement strand
TGCCAGGGGGGTGCGTTCCATCACGGAATAACAGTACTCAAGCCCGTAGCCGATGCTGCTTACGGTAGGGTCCATAACTAGTTTCGTACCTTGCAGGCCCTGGTTGCCCAGCAAAATATTGAGCTGCTTGGCCAGATTGATATCAATCGGGGTAGAGGCGGCGGCGATGTGTCCGGCATCACGGATAGCCTTCCCCAGGTCATGGTAATTGGAGGCCTCTACGGGCCCGATAATAAGATTGCGCCCGGGGAACTCCCGGGCAACGCGGCCCAGCACCACGGTGTCTTTTTCTTTCTGCCCCGATCCCCATATAATCAAAGGCACTGAAACCGTTTCGGCTACCCGGCGTACGCGGTCTATTACGGCCTCGACTTCAAAATCACCTTCCAGGCTCTTCAGCGTGACGGTTATAAGGTCTGCATGGAAAACGGAAACGCATTTACGGGCCCATGACGCCGTATCGTTCATCACATCAACGAAAGGCTCCCTGATTGCCTGGGGCCACTCTGTCGGCATACAGTCCCAGATGCTCATCGCCAGACGGGGTGGGTGGGGTGGGGCACCTTCAAATGTATCGAAGGGCAACATGGTTTCCCCGCCTATTTTAAGAGCAGACGGCCCATGCCCCAAAGTAACTTCCGTGACTTTCCCATTATAGGTAGTAGGTATTATTGACAGAGACATAACTACCCTCGATTAATATTTAGCCCCGCAGCAGCTCAGCCTGGTCTTTGTCTGAATTTGTCCTGAAATTCAGGGAAACAAACGAGGACTCGTTGTTATTCCAGGGGCAGGCCCCGGGATAATTTAGCGGCCTTAACCGTGTTCAGCATGAGCATGGTGATGGTCATGGGGCCGACACCGCCGGGGACAGGAGTAATGGCGCTTGCCTTTTTTCTCACCGCTTCGAAATCAACGTCGCCGGCGAGAATGGCCTTGCCTTCTGCGGTTTTACCGATCCGGTTCACACCGACATCGATTATAACCACCCCGTCTTTCACCATGTCGGCGGTCACCATTTTCGGTACGCCAACTGCGGCGATGATGATATCGGCCCGCTTGCAATGGGCGGCCATATCCTTGGTGCGGGTGTGGCACAGGGTGACAGTAGCATTGCCGCCTTTACGCTTCTGGAGCATCAGGTTGGCGATGGGCTTGCCGACGATATTGCTGCGACCGATAACCACCACCTCGGCGCCGCTGGTCTCCACGCCGCTACGGACCAGAAGCTCAAGGATGCCGTGGGGCGTGCAGGGCAGAAAGCACTCCTCGCCCACCACCATCTTACCCACATTCACCGGATGAAAGCCATCCACATCCTTAGCCGGATCAATGGCATACAGCACATTGGTTTCGTTGATATGCTTGGGCAGGGGCAACTGCACGAGAATGCCGTGGATGTTCTTATCCTTGTTATATTTCTCGACAATTGTCAGCAAATCCTGCTCGCTGGTATCGGCGGCAAGGGTTACCTGCTCGGAATGAATGCCAAGCGCATGGGCGGTCTTGTTTTTGGCGCTCACATACGATTGAGAGGCCGGATCTTCTCCCACCAGGATCGTCACTAAGCCCGGAACAATGTCATGCTTTTCCTTAAGCTCCAGGACCTCGGTCTTCAACTCTTCCCGAATGGCTTTTGCAACTTCCGTCCCGCTGATAATCTTGGCACTCATTGATTTTCTCCTTATATCAAAATGTTATAGATATCTCTTTCAATGCGTCTGTCGCCATAAAAAGACCTGCCGCCTCATCTCCCAGGCAGACCTCCCCTCGGATGATGGCCCCGGCAAGGCAAGAATGGGGGGTCAGAGCTTACAAAACTACCCAATTTAACAAGACATTTCAATAGGTAGATATACTTGCAAAAAGCCCTGTACTATACATTTTCCGGCAGAAAATAGAAGAAAAAAACGGGGGGAAATGAATAATTGTGATGCAGGTAGAAGGAAAGGGATCTATCGCCCTATCATTCCGGTTTTTTTGCCCGATCGTTTGCCAATTTGACAATGATATTGTTCGCCTGGTTCAGTCGGTTGACCACGGTCTTAAAAAGATGGCTGGCCACATCGGGATATTTCTGGATAACCTCCTGAAGCTTGTCACCAGGGAAACGCTTTACCTTGGCCCGGCCCTTTGAGGTGATGGAGGCGGAGCGGGGCTCGCCGGAGATGGCGCTCATTTCGCCGAAATACTCGCCCGGCTCGGTGATCTCGGCAATTTTCTTGCCATCCTTCACCACAGATACAGCGCCGATCACCAGTTTAAAGAAATCACTGTCGTTGTTGTTCTGCCGGATGATGAAATCCCCATCCTCGTACTCCTCGATATCCGGATGGACCAGATAGGCAGGCAGACTCTCTTCGGTGATAACGGTTCGCCGCAGGATTTCTTCTATGCTGGTAACGCCTTCGATAACCTTTTTCACCCCGGCTCGCCGCAGGGGGGTCATCCCTTCCTGTACGGCAATCTTGCGGAGTTGATCCTCTGGGACTTCCGCACTGATCGCCTTGGCCACCTCGTCGGTGATCTCCATCAGCTCAAAAAGACCGACCCGGCCCTTATAGCCGCCGCCGTTGCATTTCTGGCACCCCTTGGGGCCATAGATAACAAACTCTTTTTCAAAATCATTCTCATTAAAACCCAAGGCAATGAGTTCTTCCTTAGGTGGCATGGGCACTTCTTCCTTGCAATGGACGCAGAGTTTTCTGGCCAGCCGCTGGGAAAGAACCATGGTAACGGCCGAAGCCAGCATAAAGGGCGGAATGCCGATATCCACCAAACGGCCGATGGTGGCGGGACAGTCATTGGTGTGGAGAGTACTTAAGACAAGATGCCCGGTCATGGCCGCCTTGATGGCAATTTCCGCAGTTTCCATATCCCGGATCTCGCCGACCATGATGATGTCGGGGTCCTGCCGGAGAAAGGCCTTGAGTGCAGCGGGAAAGGTCATTCCCACTTCTTTCTTGACATTGACCTGGTTGATCCCCTTGAAATTAAACTCCACCGGATCTTCGGCGGTGAGGATCTTGGTGTCTTCACTGTTGAGCGAATTGAGCACCGAATAAAGGGTTACCGTTTTACCACTACCCGTGGGGCCGGTAACGAGCAGCAACCCCTGGGGCCGTTCGATACAGCGCTGGAGGGTGGTAAAGGTTTCCTTCTCAAACCCGAGCTTGGTGAGATCAACGTTCAGGCTGCTCTTATCGAGAATACGCAGAACAATACTCTCCCCAAACAGGGTGGGCAGGGTGGAAACCCGAAAGTCCACGGCTCTGTTCCGCCCCAGCTTAATCCGGATACGACCGTCCTGGGGCACCCGACGCTCGGTGATATCGAGCTGGGACATGATTTTTATCCGGGAGTTCAGGGCGTTCTTGATCGAAAGGGGCAGATTCATGGACTTGTACAGGGAGCCATCCATACGGTAACGCACCTGGAGCGTTTTTTCGTAGGGCTCGATGTGGATATCGCTCACCCCACCAGCTTGATGATGGGGGCGTCCGAAGCGGAATACTGATCACCGCCCGACTCATCTTCCAGCGAGGCAATCTCCATACCATCGGCTGCCTCGGAGGCCAGGGTGCCGAAGTCATCAATCTGGGTAACAGGCTCCTCGTCTCTATCTTCCGCGCCCACCGAGGTGAAAAAAGATTGATGCTCCTCGTCGCTGATCTTGTAATAGGTCTTGTAGGCGTCAACGATGTCTTTTTCAGTGGCGACACAGACGGTCAGTGGCATTTTCACTGCGGCCTGCAAGGTTTCCACCGCCCCGGTATCCGTGGGCTCGGCCATGGCGACCTGAAGGGATTTGCCGATCTGGCGCAAAGGGAAGGCCAGATATTTCTTGGCAATCTCGTAGGGCAGCAGCGCCAGGGCTTCGGGTTTGGGCGGCTCCCTGCTGATCACCACGGATTGATAATTGTGCAGTCGGCTTAAAAAGTTGAGGATGGTAGATTCTTCAATATGGCCGAGCCGCAGGAGGATGCTGCTCAGCCTGCCCCCGGATTTTTTCTGGGCGGCCAGGGCATCATCGAGCTGGTAGCTGCTGATCTGCCCGGCCTTGCGCAGCAGTTCGCCGATCTTGATCTTTCCGGCCCCGGATTGATCTTTTACCGTGGAACGCAAATTTGATTTATTGTCTACGGCCATGGATGCGAGGCTACCTCTGAAATGTTGTTATGTGCGAAAAAAGCCACCTTCTATTCAATACTATATCCAACCTCCCACTGACAAGCATATCTATTCCCCCCCAACAAAAAAGGCCACCGGATCGGGACACCGCCATGTCAGTTAAGGGCCAGCTGTATGCGATTACAGTTTTTCTGCCTATACTGCAAAAAAAACGCTGGTCAAAAGACGGGCGTCCTTTGACCAGCGTTGGATGGGAAAATGTGTAAACGGTTATTTTAGAACAGCCCTGAAACCTTACCTGTTTCCGTGTCAACATCAATACGGCGGAAAGCCGGATTCGAGCTGGTGCCGGGCATCAGACTGATCGATCCCGCACACGGACAGAGGAACTTGGCGCCGGAATAGATCAGGATATCCCGAACAGGCAAACGCCATCCCTTGGGCACGCCCTTGAGGGTCGGATCATGGCTCAGGCTCAGGTGGCTCTTGACCATCATGGTGGCATAATCGGCATACTGGGGATCTTTCTCCAACATCTCAGCCTTGGCATTAGCCTCAGGTGACCAATCAACACCATCACCGCCATACACTTCCTTGGTGATCATCTCAACCCGGTCGCGCAGTTTCATCTCCAGAGGATAGAGAAACTTAAAATCATTCTCTTCGTTACAGGCATCGATAACCGTATCGGCGAACTCGAGCGCTCCGTCGCCGCCCAGTTCCCAATGCTTGGATTCGGCGCAACGGGCACCGGCAGCCTCGGCGATCCGGCGAACAACCCTGCACTCTTCGTCGGTGTCGGAATAGAAACGGTTGATGCAGACAACCGGGTTGATCCCTGCCTTGCGGATAACATTGATCAGATGAACCATGTTCTCGCAACCCTTCTCGACCAGCCCGACGTTCTCCTTGGTATAGGCGTCATCAAGGGGCTTGCCCGGAACAACCTTCGGGCCGCCGCCGTGCATCTTCAGGGCGCGGATCGTTGCGGTGAGAACGGAGACATGCGGCTTGAGACCGGAGTAGCGGCATTTCACGTTCCAGAATTTCTCAAAGCCGATATCGGCGGCAAAACCGGACTCGGTGATATTGTAATCAAAGAGTTTCAGAGCAACCCGGTCGGCGATGATGGAAGACTGGCCGACGGCGATGTTGGCGAAAGGTCCGGCGTGGACCAGGCAGGGGTTGTACTCGGCGGTACACATCAAGGTCGGGTTGATGGTGTTGCGCATGAAAGCGGCCATGGCGTTGCCGACTTCCAGATCGCGGCAGGTTACCGGCTTGCCGCTCTTGTCAAAGGCCACGGTGATGTTGTTGATCCGTTCCTTTAAATCCGCCAGGTCAGTGGCGATGGAGAGGATGGCCATGAGTTCCGAGCCCACGGCGATGCCGAATTTGGACTGCATGGTGTACCCGTCCGTACGGCCGCCGAGGCCGATGACGATATTGCGCAGCGCCTGGGCACAGAAGTCGATGATCCAGCCGAATTCCACCCGGGTGGGGTCGATGTCAAGCCGCCGCATGCCGGTCAATCTGGCCAGCTGCTCATCGTTGTAGTTCCGCTCATGCTGCATGCGGGCGGTCATGGCCACCATGCCCAGGTTATGGGCGTTCATGATGTCGTTGATGTCCCCGGTGAGGCCAAGGGAGAACTCGGTCATCGGGATCAAGAGGGAGTTGCCGCCGCCTGCCGCGGTACCCTTGACGTTCATGGTCGGGCCGCCGGAAGGCTGGCGCAGGGC